>NZ_JARGEJ010000010.1:0-123105 GCF_029211245.1 Robertmurraya sp. DFI.2.37
GTTGTTTAAATTCTTCGGTAAATGTTCGACGTACTTTTCTTGTCATGTAGATTCTCCTCATAACTGATTAGTATAGTTCATTCTACTTGACCTTAAAATTTCTGTCTAACTAAGTGTAGCCGATCCAAAGAAATATATATGGCCATCAATCGTCGCACCTTATATAGGTGCGTGGATTGAAATTTTTTGGGTGATGAAGCAGTGAGTATAACTGATGGTCGCACCTTATATAGGTGCGTGGATTGAAATGTTTAAATACTACCGCAGTGGTCGCCTCGGCAAGGTCGCACCTTATATAGGTGCGTGGATTGAAATTTTCAGGTTTCGGCATGCAAGCTGCTGAAACAACGTCGCACCTTATATAGGTGCGTGGATTGAAATATAGCTCTATGGTGGTTTTCATTAACTACATTAAGTCGCACCTTATATAGGTGCGTGGATTGAAATATTGCGTGTAATAAGGATGGTGCAGTGATGAGCGTCGCACCTTATATAGGTGCGTGGATTGAAATTCCCCAGCTGGATATGGGAGAAGGCAGAAAATAGTCGCACCTTATATAGGTGCGTGGATTGAAATCAACGTGTCTATAAAGGAGTACAACCCTCCCTTAGGTCGCACCTTATATAGGTGCGTGGATTGAAATTACGTTATTTCGGCTAAACGAGAACATTATTTCCGTCGCACCTTATATAGGTGCGTGGATTGAAATATCATCACTCAGCTTCATGCGATCCTTAAATTGCGTCGCACCTTATATAGGTGCGTGGATTGAAATTGTAATCTCTCCAGTGAGCGAGTACCCAATCAATGTCGCACCTTATATAGGTGCGTGGATTGAAATTCGATCCGGAGTAGTAACTAAAATATCGTCATACCGTCGCACCTTATATAGGTGCGTGGATTGAAATTGTGAATTTTACCCCACGTGGATGAAGAATAAAGTCGCACCTTATATAGGTGCGTGGATTGAAATAAAACTTTATTAAAACAAATAAACGAAAGTTATGTCGCACCTTATATAGGTGCGTGGATTGAAATTTAAATTGCTATATCCCCACCTTGGTTTATGGCTGTCGCACCTTATATAGGTGCGTGGATTGAAATTATTAGATATCATTGTAAAAGTTTGTAAACCATCCCGTCGCACCTTATATAGGTGCGTGGATTGAAATAGTGATGCGATCACCTAACAAAAAGATATCTAATGTCGCACCTTATATAGGTGCGTGGATTGAAATAGCAAAAAAGCTTCGAGAGAAATTTGGAGAACTGGCGTCGCACCTTATATAGGTGCGTGGATTGAAATTCGCACGACATCAAACATCATAGAAGCAAATTCGGTCGCACCTTATATAGGTGCGTGGATTGAAATTAATGTCCGGTCATAGTCTTTCGAAACTTGTAAGTCGCACCTTAAATAGGTGCGTGGATTGAAATACTGTACAGTTGGGTACTAATGTAGAGATATGGATTGAAATCGTGACGGTCTACCTAAAGACGAAATGGAAATGACTGTCGAACCCTACATAAATTTCACACCAAAGGAACTAGAAAATAACACAGGAGAAGACAATGATTGTAGCGAAGATAGTAATATAATAAAATATGACTTTTCTGGTGGTGTGGATTGTGAAAAAAATTTTGACATCAAAGAAGGCTGTGCTTGGAGGCTTGTTGTTCTTGCTTATTGGCATATGGGTTTTTAGCGAAATGAGCAATCGTTTTTCCATGAAGGGGCAGGAGCCAACTGATGAAGGCTATATTGTTTTTCACAATGGTACGAAATATTTCGTTAAAGGAGAAAATATTACAGCTTCTGATTTGGAAAATTTTTCTGATGAAGATGTTACGATGTTTTCAAAAAAGTTTGAGGAAATAGCGATATTACTAGATGATGGAATGAAACTTTTAGGGACAGGAATTAAAAGTGGTGATCAGGTCGCTATTTGGTATGAAGAAGTCCTTGAATCGTACCCGGCACAAATTAAATTAATGCAAATAAGGAAAATTGATAAAAACAAATAAATTTACACTTCTTTACTAATTGTAATTGTTTGTTTTCTGAAAATTCGTTATAATATAATCATATTTTGAAAGGAGGTAATATTTTGAAAAAAAGTGTTTTTCTAACAATCTTTTTGTTTACCTTTTTATTCGTTCCAATCAGTGCTTTGGCAGACGAAACGCTAGGAGATTTTCATTTTAATGCAAAGGAATCTTCACATCCCTTGGATAGAGTTAATTCAAAGGGTGAGGTAACAAAATATGAGGATTACAGCAATAAGAACTTAACGTTTATTAATGAAACAAAAAGTTTTCAAGGCTCAGGAGAGCTTAATCCTATTTTTGTTGGTGATTTGCTAAATAAAGGCTTTTTAGAGACTACACAACCTTTAGTAAAAGATGTGACCACAAATGAAGTCGCACCATTTGTTGTCATCGGTCCAGATGGAAGAACTAGAGTAGAAAATACAACAGTATTCCCATATAGTGCCATTACTTATATTTCCTTGGAGTGGGCAGATGGTAGCCGCGGATCTTGTACAGGGACATTAATTGGTATCGATAGAGTTTTAACAAATGGGCATTGTGTTGTGAATCCTACTACGCAAAGAGGGATAATGAGTGCCACAGTTTATCCGGGTGTAAGTGGTAGTACCGCTTTATTTGGAGCATATAATGCGATCGATTATTATGTTACTTCCCATTGGATCAATACTGGGGCAATATCTCAAGATTATGCAGTTCTTGTACTAAGTCCATCGAATGGCCGCCATGCAGGAGAACGTGCTGGATATGCAGGAATTAGGCAGGTAACGAATATTCTTAATCAGAACATCGGGATCTATGGTTATCCTGGTGATTTGATTAGAAGAGATGGAGCTATAAATCAATATGGGATGCGTGGAAATGTGGCAAGTGAGGATAGTCAAGTTGCTTATTATACAATTGATACAGCTCCAGGACAGTCGGGCTCTGCTATGTTAAATACAAGCAATCAAGTCATTGGTGTACATAGCAGTGGTTATTCTGATCGGAATGGTAATCCGGTGAGAAATGGCGGTCCAAAGATGAGTAGCTCTATGTTTGAGTTCGTTTCAAATGCGTTGAATTAATAATGGATAAAATACTGCACCTTTAATTGTTAGGGAGTACTAACATTTGGAGGTGCAGTTTTGCGCTCGCTAAATCTTATTAAATGAGTGGGAGTCTGAGAAATGAACTGTTCATAAGTAATCAGTTATTTTGTGCAAAACCAAAGTTTTACGGGAAATGTGGCCAAAATCGTTTTATTAACAATCAGTATAACAATGTTAATTTTTTGTTTAAGATATAGGATACATATACTGAGGCAAGAACTCCGAGATGAAAACGAACTTTAAACAATTTTTCTTAACGGAAATGAAAGATTAGGTGTTTTATGTCAAGGCTTGTAATATCTACTAAGGATGTATCATTCCCAAAAGTCCATTAGTCCTTTATACTAATTGGAGTAAAAGATTTAATGGAGAGGAATTAATTATGACCATTACGAATGAAGAAATGATTGTTGAGATAAAAAGTTTGGATGATAAAGGTGCAGGACGAGCTAGTGTTTGGCGTGAGAATGAGCACGGAAATCAGAAAAAGTTAAGGCTAACGATTCCGCAAGTACTCCCTGGGGAAAAAGTTCGTGTTATTGTGGACAAGCCAGAACGTCGAAGAAGAAGGGCGATTGCTGAAGAAATTTTAGAGACGCACTCAGAGCGCATTGCTCCACCTTGTCCTCATTTTGATCGATGTGGAGGATGTGTTTGGCAGCATTGGCAATATCGTGGACAACTGCAGCAAAAGACTTCCCATGTGAAAGAGGCGATCGAAACGCAAGGTTTTAATCCAGAGCTTGTCGCAGATACGATTGGAATGGATGAGCCTTGGCATTATCGCAATAAAATGGAGTTTACGTTTTCGCCTGAAGGTGAGTTAGGGTTGCATGAACAAGGAAATTTCCGAAAAATTATTTCTTTGGAAACATGTCTTATTGCAGGGGAAGAAATGGTTGAGGCTGCAATGGAGGTTGCCAAATGGGCAGAAGAACAGAAGTTAAGAGGATATAATAAAGATCTGCACGAAGGCTTATTACGCCATCTTATGGTGAGGCAGTCATTCGTAACAGGTGAAATGATGCTGGCTTTATTTGCAACTGAGGCTCCAACTGGACAACTTGATGGAGCAACGAGCGATTTGGTTAAACGAATTACAGCAAAGTTCCCCCAAGTGAAAAGTTTAATGTGGCTTGAGAATACTGATTGGGCGGATCGTACCCAATCTGAAAAAAGTCATATCCTTGCAGGGAGAGACTTTATTTATGATGAAATGGACGGATACCGCTTCCGTCTATGGTTCGATACATTTTTCCAAACGAACCCGACACAAGCACAAAAGTTGGTTGAACTGGCAGTTGCGATGGGTGAACCAAAGCAAACTGAAAAAATGATTGATTTATTCTGTGGGGTTGGAACATTTTCACTTCCGTTTGCAAGTAGAGTGGAAAAGCTTGCCGGTATTGAGATTGTTGAAAGCTCGATTGAATCGGCGCAACGAAATGCCTTGGATAATGGATTAACGAACACGTATTTTCTAGCAAAAGATGCTCGTAAAGGCATTGACGAGGTATTAGCGAATTTCGGTAATCCTGAATTATTATTATTAGACCCGCCCCGTTCAGGAGCCGGTGGAAAAGTGATGAGAAGAATCGGACGTTCTAAACCTGAGCGCATTGTTTATGTATCCTGTAACCCTGATACATTTGCTACAGATATTAAAGAGCTCGAGCCGTTCGGATATAGATTGGAGAAAGTACAGCCAGTCGATTTATTCCCGCACACGGTTCATGTAGAATGTGTTGCGTTGTTGGTATATACTGGAGAATAATTTTAAAGAGGGTATCACCGCATAATAAGGTGATACCCTCAAATATTTGTGTGTGAAAATAGTGATGATGAAAGGAAATCGGTCTTCACCGAAAAATATCGGTCTTCACCAGAAAATATCGGTCTTTATCAGGATATATCGGTCTTCACCGAAAAATATCGGTCTTCACCCCAAAAGCAAAGCGTCCCAGCTAGATTAAACCAGTTGAACAGTTGCTCCCGGAGGAAGGCAAGCTAGTAATGGAAGATCATCGTTCAACACCTTACCGAGGACATTCACCCTTTGATCAGCAACCAAATCGCGTAACGCAATTTGAATTTCACCTTGATAACGGCCATAGAGATGATTGTCCATTGTAATCGTTCCTACTGGACGCATCTCCGTATTGGCAGGAGCAATTACTGTTTTTGAGCGTGTGTCCATAAAGCGCAGCACGTCTCTGGAAAGATCGGGGCGCAATTTATAAGTACCTTGATGCAGAAAACCGGCTTCTGTACGAACGATGATTGTTTTCTCCTCAGAGAATAATTGCAATTTTGCAAGCAATTGTTCACCTGGGGCAGGGTCACCGATATAGACATCTTCCACTCCTTCATGAAAAAGCTGGAGTGCAGATAGGAAAGGGTCTTGCTTGCGATGTTCTTCTAAAGTTGGCAAGCCATCGAACAATGGCCCTCTTTTTTCGCCAGCTCCTGGGATATAGGCACTTATTGGTATATTGTAACGTTTAAACAATGCATTTTGTTGGCGAAAGAACTCTATGCTTAATCCGGTCTCTTTCCGTGGATAAAAATTATGCCAGCCAATAAGACTCTCTGTTTTTAATCCTTTAGAGGTAAGAGCGAGAATATCATCCTCAAATAAAATACTCGCATTAATGGCAATTTTAAACTCAGCAGCGAGGGCTAAAATCAGCTCATTGTCAAAAAAGTCATCTAAGCGAAGTCCTGTTACCCCTAAATCTTTTAGTTGGAAAAGATCATCAATGCCAAGATGAGACGGGGTGTTATAGGATACATCAGCAAAAACCTCAATTGCGTTCTCGCTCGCTAATTGTAACAGCTTTTTGGCGCGCTCAGCTAATTCTCCTTGCTCCTCAGGGAGGTGAAGCGAGGTAAATGCCCGCTTCACACCTGTTTTTCCAGCAAGTGAAATTCGTTCTGCGGCAGCTGGATCGTTTAAATAAAAGGAGATTCCAATCAATCGTATTCACCTGCCATTTCATCCTTAAACCCAAATAGGTAAGTAAAGATGAAACCAGCAGCATAAGCAATGAGTACACCTACTAAATAAAGAACAATTTGATGGGTGTGAACAAGGAATGAGAGTGGCAAACCAGACACCCCAACTGCAATTGTAGCGATATTAAAGTATGCTTGGAACGCTCCACCGACACCAGCCCCTAAACAAGCAGTGATAAATGGTCGTCCAAGTGGTAAGGTAACTCCAAAGATAAGTGGTTCGCCAATTCCTAAAACCCCAGAAGGAAGTCCCCCGCCAATCGCTCTTTTTAAGCGTGGTTTCTTTGTTTTAAAGTAGATGGCAAAAGCTGCTCCAACTTGGCCGGCACCGCCCATTGCCAAAATTGGGAGTAATGGATCGTCGCCAATCGTATTAATTAATTCTAAGTGCACTGGCGTTAAGCCTTGATGCAGTCCTGTTACAACGAGCGGAAGGAAGGTTGAACCAAGAACAAATCCAGCTATAATTCCGCCCATATCTAACACAGCTAATAATCCTTTTGTAATCACGTCTGATATGAAGCCACCTACTGGCATAAAAACTAAATATGTGACAATTCCAGTAACCAATAATGCGATAGTAGGTGTAACTATAATATCAAGTGATTGTGGGACAAATTTGCGAACTCTTTTTTCTACAATGGCGATAAAGATGGCCGCAAGTAAGACACCGATAAGTCCACCCCGTCCTGGAACGAGCTCTTCTCCAAATAATACGATCGAAGCGGAGGCAGGATTGATAATAAGAATCCCTGCCAGACCACCGAGAGCTGGCGAACCGCCAAATTCCTTCGCTGCGTTAATCCCCACTAAAATGCCGAGATACGTAAATAGCCCGCCGCCAATAACAGTTAAAATCATCGCAAGCTGTGATTCCGCTGAGAGCCATCCAGCTTGAATAACCGCTTTTGAAATCCCTGTAATTAACCCTGAGGCTACTAAAGCAGGAATTAATGGAATAAAGATGCTGGCAATTTTTCTTAAAAATAATTTAAAAGGAGTAGCGTTTTTCGTTTTTAACTCTGATTTTACTGATGCTGCCCGTTCTTTTAAATTGATTTCTCCTGATTGCTCTATTAATTTACCAAACTCCTCCGTTACTTTATTAACTTTTCCTGGTCCAAGAATGATTTGCAACGTTTCTTCTTCGACAAATCCGATGACACCATCAATTTTCTTGATCTCTTCTTTATTGACGAGAGATTCGTCTACTGGGGTCACCCGAAGCCGAGTCATGCAGTGTGTATAAGACTCAACATTCTTTGCGCCGCCTAATTGCTTTAATATTTTTTCAGCTAAAATTTTATTTTCAGCCATTTTTGCTCCCCCTATCATCGTAATAAAGCTTTTTTCTCAAGCGGTAATAATGAAATCACTTGGCAAGCTTTTTCTCTAAATAATTTGGTGCTCACTTTCCGGTTGATTGCTCTTTTAAAAATTTGATAGCACTTCTTGTTTTTTCAATATAATCAACGGTTTCCTCATAAGTTTCTGTTGCCATGCATAAAAACAAGACATCGATCATAAATAGTTGTGCCAATCGGGAGGAAGTGGCAGCACTCCGAAACGGAGCTTCTGTAGAATGGGAAGTAAACAGCTTCATATCTGCTAATTCTGCTACTGAAGAATGTCCATATTTCGTTAAACTAATCGTTTTCATCCCTTTTTCTTTTGCTAACGCCATCACATTAATAACTTCAGGTGTTTCTCCAGAGAAAGAGATTCCAAATAATACATCATCCTTTTCAGCATTTGCGATTAACGTAGCAACCAGATGTGTATCTGAGAAGGCGGTGGCGTGTTTATTGATGCGCAAAAGCTTTTGCTGAACATCCGTTGCGATTATTTGTGAAGCACCAATTCCAAATAAATGAATATTTTTGGCAGCCAATAGAGTTTGAACAGCCATTTCAAGTTCCTCATACTGGATAACCTCAGCAGAATCACGTAAGCTTTGAATGCTGTTACTTAATGTTTTTTGAACGATATTCTCTTTCGTCTCATCCTTTTTGATATCTGTATATCCTTGTTCAACCGGCTTTCCTAAGTCGCTAATGACACGAACCTTTAAATCTTGAAAGCCTTTGAAACCTAATGATTTGCAAAGTCGAATAACAGCGGCGCCGCTCGACGATGTAACGGCTGCTAACTCACTCACTGTGCAGTTTACAACTTCATGTGGAGCATCCAAGATATACTGAGCAATTTTTCTTTCCGATTCTGGAAGCTGCATAAGCATATTTTCTATAATTTTTAATCCACCTGAAATCACCGTTCATTACCACCTTTTAAAATCCATTTACTCCTTTTTGATCGCTCTGCGAACATATCCATCGGCTTCCTCTAGCATTTGGAGCGCTTCGTCCTTCGTGACATCGTTCTGTATCATGACAATCGCTGTTTTCACTTGAAGATCTGCCGCCTCGAGTGCTTTCATTGCCTTTTCGTAGGTAACCCCAGTAATTTTGATAATAATGTTCAGAGCGCGTTCCTTTAATTTTTCATTGCTTACATGAACATCTACCATTAAATTTTCATAGGCTTTCCCAAGCAATATCATCGAGCTTGTCGAAATCATATTCAGAACCATTTTATGTGCAGTCGCTGCCTTTAATCTTGTTGAGCCTGTTAATACTTCAGGTCCAACGACGACTTCGATCGCTTGGTCGGCCTCTTTGCTAATGAGAGCATTGCGGTTGCACGAGAGGGCGACTGTTTTTGCTTGAATGCTCTTCGCATATTGAAGGGCACCAATAACGTAAGGGGTTCTTCCGCTTGCCGCAATCCCAATAACCGTATCTTGAGACGAAAGATTGATTTTCTTTAAGTCGGCTTCCCCTGCTTCCGGTTTGTCCTCAACCCCTTCAACAGCTCTAACAAATGCTTGTTCTCCGCCTGCAATAATTCCTTGAACCATATTGGGATCAGTGCTGAAAGTCGGAGGGCACTCCACCGCGTCAAGAACACCTAATCTCCCACTTGTTCCAGCACCGATATAAATGAGTCTACCTCCCTGTTTAAATGAGTCCAATGTGTATTTCACTGCGGCTTCAATATGAGGAAGCTCTTGTGCAACTGCCTCGGCAATTTTTTGATCTTCCTCATTCATAAGTTTGAGAATATCAAGTGGTTGTGCAGTATCAATCGCCATTGAACGTTCATTGCGAGATTCTGTTGTTAGCGTTTTCAAATTGTGCTGCATACTATGCCTCCATGCTTATGACTTGTTGTTATGATAGGTTATCCAGATTTAGTATAACTCCTTAGAAATAAAATTTCAATACTTAATATATAATACTGAAATTTTATTTCAGTATAGAAATTACTTTTGCATTGGCTACTTGAAATATAATTACGAGAAGAATGCATGTGACAAAATTTTATGCTACAGTATAACGATGAATGCAGGGATATTAAAACCTGAACTGAAAGCAGTGCCAAAGCCTTTGGCATAAGCCGAGGTTAGAGCTATGGGTGACCGAAGTATAACGATAAAAAAAGTTTCTTCAGCAACGAAAAGCTCAAATGGACAATTGGTCAATGAAAAATGGTATGAGCTTGAAAACAAAGGTATAATAAGAGGTATTAGAAAAGCTGGAAGAAGCCCATTCTATAAATGGATGAGGCTTCTTTTTTATTTCTTAGATGGAATAAGTTGATAAAGACAACGCTTTTACACAAATGAGCCATTTAAGCTTAAGAGATTATAATGCCATTACTAATAGAGGGAAAATTAAATGAACAGGGCGGTTTTTATGAAGCAAATTGTAAAGGTTAAAGTAAAATCATCGTATGTGAAAAGTATAAAGACAGGGTTTCCGCTTATCAAAAAGGAAGCCATTCAAAATTTACAACAATTAGGTGCGGAAGGGACGATTCTTGAATTAATAGATGATAGTGGTTTGTTTCTGGCGAAAGGTTATTATGGGAAGCAAAATAAGGGACTCGGTTGGGTTTTAACTCGCCGGAAGGATGAACAAATTGATGTGCGCTTTTTTGAGAAAAAATTAAAAAAAGCTTTTGAACTGCGGAGGTCTTTCTTTAATGATTCTGAAACAACAGCATTCCGCTTGTTTAATGGTGAAGGGGACGGAATCGGAGGTGCGACGATTGAATACTTCGATGGGTATCTTCTTATTCAGTGGTACAGTGAAGGCATTTATCATTTTAAGGATTTGTTCATTGAGGCCCTAGGCAACATTATTGATTATAAAGGAATATATGAAAAGAAACGTTTCGATTTGCAAGGGACATATATGGAAGATGATGATTTTCTTATCGGAGAAAAAGCGCCTGTACCGCTTCTTATAAAAGAGAATGGCATTAATTTTGCCGTTTATTTAAATGAGAGTGCAATGGTAGGGATTTTCTTAGATCAGCGCGAGGTAAGAAAAACGATACGTGATAAGTATGCGAAGGGGAAGACGGTATTAAACACTTTTTCATATACGGGTGCCTTTTCAGTTGCGGCTTCATTAGGTGGTGCCATAAAAACAACGAGCGTTGATGTTGCGAATCGCAGTAAAAGCAAAACGATTGAGCAATTTAGTGTAAACGGAATCGATTTTGAAACAGAGGATATTATTGTTGAGGACGTCTTCAATTATTTCAAGTATGCAGGTCGAAAAAATCTGTCATTTGATTTAGTAATCCTCGATCCGCCAAGTTATGCTCGTTCAAAAAAAAATACATTCAGTGCCGGAAAAGATTATCCAGATTTATTAGCAAAAGCAATCCATATCACCGAAAAGGGGGGCGTGATTGTAGCTTCTACGAATTGCAGTACATTTGGCATGGACAAATTTAAAGGTTTTATCGAAAAGGCATTCAAGCAAGCCGATTCCAAGTATCAAATTCTTGAAGAGTTCAGACTACCTGTCGATTTTAAGACAATTAAGGAATTTAAAGAAGGTGATTATTTGAAGGTGGTATTTTTGCAGAAGCTTTAAACGAAAAGGGAGAGAAGTTTTTCTAATACAGAATTTGCATTTTTATGATATGCTACTATTTATCATAGATGAAACGTTTAACGAGGTGGAAATACGTTGACTACAATTAAAGAAGTGGCAAAAATGGCAGGAGTTTCAATTGGGACCGTTTCGAATGTTTTGAACGGTAAAACAAATAATATTGAACTTATAGATCGAGTTGAACATGCCATGAAAGAATTGGGTTATCGTCCTGATGCAAATGCTAGAAGTCTTAAAAGTGAGAAAAGTGGTTTAATTGGCTTCGTATTGCCGAATGCAACGAATCCAGAAAATGCTTCATTGCTCTCGCATATCCAATCAAGGTTAAGTGAGAAAGGATACAGCATTCTTTTGTTTTTTTCACAAAATAACAAGCTGCTTGAGAAAAAGGCAATTGAAAAATGCCTTGAAAAAAGGGTCGATGGCATCATCTTATTTTCCTCATTAAAAAGGAAGAAGGAAGTAATAACGGAAAAAGAAGGGACACCCATCGTGATGGTGTCATACAGCGAAGAGCGTACTATAACGGGTGATGCGATTATTTTGGACTATTCCCGCGCTTTTGAACAGATTTTAAATTATTATGAGCGGAAGGGGAAGACAAATGTCGCGCTGATAATTGACGAATCTTTTTACCAAAATGAAGAAGTGATCGGAATATATATTAAGAGATACGGTGAAAAAGGGCTGCTAAAAATCTCAGATTACAGTAAAGAACGTGGATTTAAAGCTGCCTATGAGCTCTTCTTTCAACACCCTGAAATTGATGCAGTCATTTCAGGCAATTTTCTCATTGCTGAAGGGGTAGAAAAAGCGATTAAGCTTTTGAAAATTGAAGATATTGAGGTTGCCGTATTGAAGGAAGGGAACTGGATAGAGGATGAGGCGACATTTCCGGTCCAAATCTCTTTCTCTCAAAAGAAAATTGCTGAACGTGTGATTGAAAAAACTCTCGATGCAATCGAGAATCCTAAAACACATGAACCTGTTGTGGAAAGAATTCATGCTGAATACAAAGAAACGCGAACAGTCTTGTATGGTGTGGAACGGAATCGTTCAACGGCAAATCTTAAGTTTGCTTTATACGAAAGTCCCACTTCTATTAGTTTAAAAATGCTTGCAGAAGTATATGCACAGCAAACAGGAACAATTATAGAGGTTGATTTATATAAGTACGACGAGTTAGAGCATTGTGTACATAGTATCTCTGACAGCTCCAGCAGTTTATATGATGGGGTGATGATGGATATTACATGGATCGATGAGCTTGTGCGCCATAATGTGTTGGCTCCACTCGATCAGTCTAATATTGATTTTCAAGGTTTTATTCCTGGACTTGAGCAGCAGTGTGGTGTGGTTGATGGGAAATATCACGCAGTACCGGTCATGTCTGGAACACAGCTTTTATTTTATCAAAAAGACTTGTTTGAAAATGAGTCATTAAAAAGACAGTTTGCTAGAACATATGGAAATGAGTTAACCGTCCCACAGACATGGTCACAGTTCAATATCATTGCTGAGTTTTTCACAAGGGCATACAATAGTAAATCACCAACAACATATGGTATTACGAGTGTTTCTGGTGAAAATATATATACGACCATCTCTTATTTGAATCGACTATGGTCATACGGAAGTGATGTATTCGACGATAATGGTAAAGTGCTCATCAATAATCGTACATCACTTACAGCATTGATGAATTTTGTTAATAGCAGCAAATATTCTTCATCGCAACAATTGTATTCATGGGATGGGGTAGTGGAAGACTTTAAGAAGGGTCATAGTGCCATGACGATTTTATATGACTCTTATGCTAATGAACTAAATGATTACACGAAATCGAAGGTGGCCGGTAACCTAGGAGTTGGCTATATTCCGGGAGGGACTCCAGTATTGGGTGGCTGGAGCTTAGGAGTCAATAAAAATAGTACGAATATAGAAGAGGTTATCAAGTTTCTCACATGGGTGAGCAGTGATCATGCTGTGATCCCACTGGCTCTATTAGGTGGATCGACCTTGAGAAAAAGCTATTATGAGAGCAATGATTTAGAGGATTCTTACCCGTGGAAGAATAAGGTTTTGGATAGTTATCGGAAAAGCAGAAAAAGGATACTGCCAAATGTAAAGATAAACAATAAGGGGCGTAACTATATATATAGTCATGTCATCTCTAAAGAAATTACCGCTGCAGTTAGTGGTCAAATTTCAGAGGAGCAAGCCTTATTAAACATTGAACAAACCATTAATCGTTTAATGGATGAGAACAAGTAGTCGGAAGCTGTAGTCAAATAATAGGTTTGACTACAGCTATTTTTTTATAAATAGGATTGAAATAGGAAAATCATCATGATAAGATGTTTATATGAAACGTTTCATGTAACATTATACATAGGAGGGGTTATATGATTGACTTTAGTGACAAAAAGCAGGTTGCAAAAGCAATACAATACACGAATGTAAATCCGAACTTAACGCGAGAAGGAATGATTAAGCATTTAGAGACATGTGTACAGTATGGTTTTAATGCAGCGATGGTTGCTCCATGCTATGTATCCTTAGCAAAGGATTTTCTGCAAGGGACAGGAATTAAGGTGGCAACGACATTAAATTTTCCACAGGCGAACGATACATTAGAAATGAAGCTTGCATCATTACGGGAGCTTATTAAAATTGGGCCAGATGAATTTGATTTTCCTCCAAATCCGGGATTATTAATCGGTGGGCTAGAACAGGAGTATTTTGAAGAAATGCGGCAAATTGTTGAAGTGTCTCACGCTTCAGGCGTCGTAGTTAAAGCCATGCTCGAATTTGGTTTTTTAAATGAGGAACAAAAAATAAAAGCTACAAAGCTTGCTTATGAAGCTGGAATTGACTGGGTTAAACAATCTAGCGGCTGGGGAATTGGCGGATGCGCAGCAACAGTAGAAGACGTCAAAATTTTAAAGGAAAATATTCAGGAACCATGCCGAGTTAAAGTTTCTGGAAAAGTAAACACACTTGAGAAAATGAAGGCAATGTTTGAAGCTGGAGCAGAACTCGTGGGAACAAGCTCTGGACCTGAGATTTGCGAGGGGTTAGCAGGCGATCTGAATGCCTATTAAGTTACTAATTTCTGACAATGGGAAACTCAGCTTTAACGGAAAGAAGGTGATAGAATGAAGATATGTATTATCGGAAGCTATGCAAAAGCCCTTGTTATGACGACGGATCGCATCCCTCTCGTCGGTGAAACTCTTCTAGGTGATCATTATCGTGAAACCTTTGGCGGGAAAGGCTCTGATATGGCTGTTCAAGCTGCAAGATTAGGTGCCGAAGTGTCTTATATCGGAGTGGTAGGCAACGATTCGTTTGGTCTTGAATTTCTCGATTTAATGAAATCAGAGGGTGTAACGCTTGAGGGGATAAGGCAAACGACTGAGAAGCCGACCGGTGTAGGATTTATCATTAAAGATACGAACGCTAGAAATGTCATCGTCGTGGATATGGGAGCTAATCAATTATTCTCTAAAGGAGATATTGAGCGACATTTAAAGTTGATTGAAGAGGCAGATGTTGTCCTCGCTCAATTAGAAATTCCGACTGAAACGGCTCTTTATGCACTGAAAAAGGCAAAAGAGCTAGGGAAAACAACGATCCTTAATCCGGCACCAGCTATTAATTTATTATCCTATGACTTAAGTTTTGTAGATTTCATTACACCAAATGAAACTGAGGCCCGGGTCACAATTGGAGAGATGCCAGAAGTGGAACTGTCACACCGTGAAGTCGCTCTTGAATTGTTAAAATCAGGCTGTGGAACAGTCATTATGACCCTTGGTGGAGCGGGTGTTGAAATTCATACGTCAACAAACTGCACCGCCGTAAGTGCTTGCCCAATTGAAGTTGTCGATAGCAATGGGGCAGGTGATAGTTTTAACGCCTCTCTTGCAGTGGCATTTGGAGAAGGAAAGGAATTAAGAGATGCTGTTCAGTTTGCCAATGCTGTCGCTGCCTTGTGTTGTACAAAATGGGAAACAGTACCATCCTATCACACTAGATCAGAAGTTGAAGAGTTTATTAGCAAAAGGAGGATTTATGATGAGACCTAGCCGTATTCTACATCCAGAACTTTCGAAAGCGCTTGCAGAATGTGGGCATACAGATATCATCTTGGTGACAGATGCAGGCTTTCCGATTCCGAAAGATGCGAACCGTATTGATCTTGGTTATTACGCTGGGCAAGTGGATGTTTTAGATATTCTAAAAATGCTTAGAAAGGAAATTTTCGTCGATGAGGTTGCATTTGCGGGTGAGGTAAAAACACATCATCCGCAGCTTTATAAGAGCATTCAAGATATTTATACGGGCTCAGGAGCGATTTTTAAGGGGACAACGCATGAGGAGTTGGTCGAAAATATCGCTCCTAAAGCAAAGGTGGTGATACGTTCAGGCTCATTAAATGCGTGGGCAAATTTTGCGTTGGTTGCAAGCACAGATCCTTTTGCATGGTTTACAGAGGAAGAGATTAAGATTTTGCCAGCATATGTGGAGAGAAGACGGAGAATAAAGGAAAATGAGGTTCCGAATTTATAAGAAGGGAGATTTATGATGTCAACCTTTGATTTAGATTTGAATATACACGCCGTTTTGCCGCAAAGAAAGGATTTTCGCATTGGTTCAATTGGAGCAGGAGCGATCGTCAGAGATTGTCATTTAGTTGCTTACAAAAATGCCGGTTTTAAACCATATGGGATCACTTCTCTTAATGGGGTAGGCGCAAGAATGGCTGCAAAAGATTTCAACATTCCCCACGTCTTTGATTCTTGGAGAGAGCTAATCGCGGACGTCAATATTGAGATTTTAGATATTGCGGTTCCTCCAGACGTTCAGTTAGAGATTATTCGTGAAGCTGTAAAGCAAAAGCATATTAAAGGGATTCTATGTCAAAAACCACTTGCTATGAATTTACAAGAAGCAGTTGAAATTGTGCGGCTTTGTGAAAAGGCAGGGGTCAAATTAGGTGTTAACAGCAATATGCGTTACGACCAATCGATGAGAGCGTTGAAAACATTACTCGATCATCAATATTTTGGTGATATTGTATTAGCAACAATAGAAATGAGAGCGATTCCACATTGGCAGGAATTTTTGAAAAAGTATGACCGAATTGAGATTTTGAATATGGGAATCCACCATGTTGATGTGTTCCGCTATCTTTTTGGAGACCCTGAAAAAGTAACCGCTGTCACAAGACGCGATCCGAGAACAACATTTGCTCATATCGATGGAATAAGCCAATATACCTTCCAATATGCCAATGAATTGATGGCAACCAGCTTGGACGATGTCTGGGCTTGGCAAGGAGAAGGCACGGAAAAAGACATGTATATAAAATGGCGCGTCGAAGGAATGGATGGAATGGCTTGGGGGACGATTGGATGGCCGGCTTCACCGGCAAGAGAGCCGAGCACGATCAAATTTACAACTCGTAAACACCCTAACCAATGGATTGAACCTACATGGGATGAAGTATGGTTTCCGGATGCTTTTTTAGGAACGATGACGCAGCTGCTGCGGGCGGTGGAGAATGATACTGAACCTGAAATAAGCGGCCGTGACAACTTGCATACGATGGCTGCAATCGAAGCTTGTTATCTTTCCATCGAAGAGGAGAGAACCGTGTTATTTTCTGAAACTTTAAAGGAGGTCTACGAAAATGATTTCAGTCGGAATTTTTAATGGATACTATCCTTATACATTGGAAGAAAGTATAAAGAGAATTAAGGAAGCTGGCTTTACTTCAGTACAATTGGATTTGAGTTTTAAAGATATGGACTTAGAAGACCCTTATACATTACCTGAGAAGCTTACAGTTGAAAAAGCACATAAAATTCGTGACGCATTTCGCAAGGCGAATATCCAAATAGTTGCTATTTCCGCTTATACAAATCTCGTCAGTCCAGATTTAGAAAAGAGAGAAAAAAATATTGCTTATGTTAAAACGTTATTAAAATTTGCCCGCGATCTGGGCACGCCTTACGTAATAAGCGAGACAGGTACTTACAATACGGAAAGCGACTGGGTTTATCATGAGAAGAATAGTACGGAAGAGGCCGTGCGTGAAATTACTGCCGTTATAAGAGATCTAGCGGAGTTTGCTCATGAACATAACGCGGTGTTTTTAGTTGAAAATTACGTTAATAATATAATCGGCAGCGTTGAGCAAGTACTTAGATTGTTTAGAGAAGTCGATCATCCAGGATTAGGATTATTAATGGATCCGACCAATTTCTTTAACGGAGAAAATATAAATGATGTAGATCATGAATTATATCGGATCTTTAATGCGTTAGAAGACAAAATTAAAATCGCACATGCCAAGGATATTAAATTGGCAGAAGACAAGAGCGAGAAGCATGCAGCGATCGATGCGGTTGAATCCCATACTTTCCGCGGAGCAGGAGATGTTGAGCTTCCGGCTGTGGGACTAGGTGTTTTAAACTACGATTTATATTTAAAATTATTGGCAAAAAAGCATCCAAATATTCCTATTATTATTGAGCATTTAGATGAGGACGACATTCCACGTGCAAAAGAATTTTTGGACAATAAGCTTTTAAAGGTTGGCGTATAAAAAGAAGGTTGAAAAAGATTGGGAAATAGGTCGCTAAATGAATGTAGTGGAGGAACCTTAAAAACAGGTTCCTTTTTGTTTTAGTTAAAACGTGATCATTTTCGTTTGTTGTGGATTTAATGAGTGTATATAGTCCTTCGCAAGCTTAACAAACAATTAAACGTACGATACCTTTTATCGTTTGTACGGCAAGGAACCCCTTCGCAGGAACAAGTTACAAAGCCCCTCCGCACTTAAATGGTTCCGCTAAAATGGCTGAATGGATCATTTCCGAGAATATAAAGCTATACAATCCTCAAATACTATCCCTATACGTTTAAAAAGGTGGGGTTCTTTATGAACAGCAAGGATGAGACATTATCAATTTTTGCCTTAGGCGGGTTAAATGAAGTAGGAAAAAATATGTACTGTATACAATATGCAAATGATATTATTGTCATCGACTGTGGGAATAAATTTCCTGATGAAAGTTTATTGGGTATTGATTTGATTATTCCGGATGTTACGTTTTTAGAGGAAAATAAAGAAAATGTCAAGGCATTGATTGTGACCCATGGACATGAGGATCATATTGGTGGAATTCCTTATCTTTTAAAAAAATTGAATATCCCAGTATTCGCAACGCGTTTTACACTTGGATTAATCGAATTAAAGTTAGAAGAACATAAACTTTTAAGGGAGACAAAGCTAATTGAAATCGACTCTGATGCAAAGTTAACCATTGGTGAAATCATTGTTGAATTCTTTAAAGTAAACCACAGTATTCCCGACTGCTTAGGTGTTCTTTTCCGTACCCCTCAAGGCAATATTGTTCATACCGGCGATTTTAAATTTGATTTAACGCCGGTTAATGAGCAATATTCGGATATTCACAAGATGGCAAGGATCGGTGCGGAAGGAGTCCTGCTGTTGCTTTCAGAAAGTACCAATGCTGAACGACCAGGCGGTACCCCGTCGGAGAAAATGGTCGGGGAGCAGGTGATGGAGGCGTTTATAAAGGCGGATCAAAAGGTAATTCTCTCGACTTTTGCCTCTAATATTAATCGTGTCCAGCAAGTGGTTGATGCTGCAAGACGAACGAATCGCAAGCTTGCTTTGCTTGGGAGAAGTATGATCAATGTCGTTGAGGTAGCGATTGAGAGGGGATATTTGCATGTGCCGGAAGGAATGATAATCGAGGCACATGAGATAAATGAACTTCCGCCAGAACAAGTAGCTATATTATGTACAGGCAGTCAAGGCGAGCCATTGGCGGCATTGTCGCGCTTATCAACGGGAAACTTCAGAGGCGTCGAAGTACTGGCTGGAGACACGGTTATTTTAGCTGCAGGGCCGATCCCTGGGAACGAGAAGGCTGTATCAAAAATCGTGGATCGTTTGTTTGCTTTAGGTGCACATGTTATTTATGGCTCTGGAAAGGGCATGCACGTATCCGGCCATGGATATCAAGAGGATTTGAAACTAATGCTTACGTTAATGAAACCAAAATACTTTATTCCGATCCATGGAGAATATCGGATGCTTCATCAACATCGATTATTAGCGTAATCAGTCGGTGTTGAACAGGGTGCTACTTTTATTTTAAAGAATGGAGAAGTAGTCGATATCGATCATTCACTCGCCCGTCAAACAAGAAGGATTCATGCTGGCGATACATACGTCGACGGAGTAGGAGTGGGAGATGTGGGAGATATTGTATTAAGAGATCGGAAGCAATTATCAGAAGATGGCATGCTCGTTATTGTTTTAACGATGAGCAAAGGGGATAAGAAGCTTCTTTCTGGACCAGATACGATTACGAGAGGTTTCGTCTATGTAAGGGATTCGGAGGAATTATTAAATGAAATGAATCGTCTAATAGACAAGACCTTAAAAGATTTAAAGAAAGCGGGTAAAAGTCAATGGAGTACTGTAAAACAAACAATTAAAAAAACAATAAGTGATTTTCTATATGTCAGAACAAAAAGAAGACCGATGATATTGCCGATTATTATTGAAATCTAACTGTTCTGCGCTTCTTTTTCTTACTGAGCAAATCTTTTATCATTGCAAAGCTGTAACGTAATGGGATAACATAAGAGTGGAAATGGATGAATATGGAGTATAAGTAGAAAGCCAGTTTAAGGGAAGAACAGCACAGAAAGTTGGTATTGAAATGATGGAAAGAAGCGTTATTTTTTTTGATATTGATGGAACACTTTTAAACCATGATAAGAAACTGCCTGCGACGACAAAAGAGGCGGTGTTTACACTGAAGGAGCAAGGGCATGAAGTGGCAATTGCAACAGGGCGTGCGCCATTTATGTTCGAAGAATTGCGAAAGGAATTGGACATCAATACGTATGTAAGCTATAACGGACAATATGTGGTGTTGAATGGGGAAGTACTGGACACGAATCCACTTTCTATACCTTCACTGCTAAAATTAACAGAAACAGCACTTGTAAATGATCATCCGGTTGTCTATATGGATCATGAAGATATGAGGGCTAATGTACCAGAACATTCTTATATTAAAGAAAGCATAAAATCATTGAAAATTGATTATTTTCCTGCCCATGATCCTCACTATTATGAAGAGCGAGATATTTTCCAAACCCTTTTATTCTGCCCAGAAGGGGAAGAAAAACAATATGAAGAGGCATTTCAAGATTTTGATTTTATTCGCTGGCACCCCGTTTCTTGCGATGTTCTGCCCAAAGGTGGTTCTAAATGGAGAGGCATTGAGAAAATTGTGCAGAAGCTCGGCATTCCGAAGGAGCGACAATATGCCTTTGGCGATGGCTTAAATGATATTGAAATGCTTTCGATGATTCATCATGGTGTTGCGATGGGGAATGGTGAGGAAGAAGTAAAAGCGGTTGCTAAGTACGTCACAAAATCAGTGGAAGAAGACGGAATTGTCCACGGCCTGAAAATGGTCGGATTATTATAACCGGTTTAAAATGGCACTTTTCAGGAAATGTTAATATATGCCGATTGCAAAAAAGAAGCTGTATCAAAAGGACGTTAAAAACGACTTTTTGATTGCAGCTTCTTCTTTTGTGTGGACTTTAGGGTATTATTGGTTGTCTAGCACAGGAGCGGTTGCCTTGCTTAAAAGATTGTCCATCATGAGCACAGATGAACTATTCGAAGGTTCGTCCTTCACTTTTAGCTATTGCTTAAAGTGAAGGAATAACGGGAGGAAGCAATGCTGACAAAGGGACGATTTCCGCTTGTTTTTCGTACTCTGGTAAATATGTTTTTAGTGCGCTTACGACCCGTTCTCCAGTAACGCCAACATGTCCGATCGCAATTAATTGTGAACGATGATCAAGCCTCTCGACTAATTTTGAAGCTTGACGATATATATGTCTCTCTGAGTAGATATGATCAAAGAACATATCGTTTTCAAGATAAGGCACAGATAATTCTTCGGCGATTTTGGGAATAACGCTTTTTTTTGCTGTTTTGCTATCAAGATAGTAAAGATTGTTTTCTTTGCATACTTCAAGAATGATCCGCATGACCCTTTCATCTTCAGTTGCCTTTGAGCCCATATGGTGGTTCATACCAACTGCAAAGGGAACATCCTTAATTGCTTCTTCGACTCTTTTTCTGATTTCCTTATCACTCAAATCTGTTGTAATGGCACCAGGACCAAGCCAGCTTTTCTTTCCTTTCTTTGGTTCCATTGGTAAGTGAATGATCACTTCATGCCCTTTTTCATGCGCGCGCTTTGCATCCTTTTCTGTTGTCGAGAGAAAGGGCATAATGGCAACCGTCAATGGGACGGGGAGTTCAAGCATTTCTTTTGAACCTTCCATATTATTGCCAAAATCATCAATCACAATGGCCAATTCCTTTTTCTGCTGCTCCTCTGTAAAGGATTGAGCAGTTCCAGTGAACGCAAAGAAAATAAGATATGGAATTAAGACAATGCTGCGCATCCTTCGTCACTTCCTTTAATTTTGATTAAATGTGTCCTTTATAAGTTTTCACAAATCATTATCTTTCATCCAAGGAAAGTTGTTTTGACGATAGGCAGTATTGAACAGCTGTTTTCTATCATAAAATGGCTAAATAATTTTAAGAGATGATTGTAAATTCAAAAAATAAAGTATATGATAGTAATGGATATAGAGTTAATTGCTCCGATCTATTATTATGGAATGTGCGATTTTGATTATAGAGGTAATGTTTCCTTAGAATATGGAATGCAAGGAATTAGGCCGAAATAAGAGGTAGTTACCTGCTACCCTTATTTTGGTTTTTTTATTTATTTGCTATCCCGGTCGTCATTGTTAGTCGCGATGTTTTTAGAGTTGAGCATTTGAAAGGATGGGTTTAATGAGGAATGGAATTTCACAAATATATAAAGATTCATTGGCTCAATTTATTAGTATGAATATCGGCAGTGATTTTTCCATTTTCTCAGAGAATTCAGATCCATACTTCATCATTAATATGTCAGGTGAAATCGTTTATACAAATAATGCTTGCCAAACCTTTTTAGGATATTCAAAAAAAGAAATGATGCAATTGGAATTGAAAGATATCTGTTCCTATACGGAATTAAATCGAACACAAACGTATTTCTTAAGAGATGATCGAGAAAAATTAACCAGCTTTTACTTACAAATCATGAAGCGGAATAAAGAGTTTATCGATATTGATGTTACCTGTTTTCCTATTTTTCAAAATAAAATCGTCATTGGAACATATGTGGTTTTTAGAGAGGCACAAGATTTAGTCGTCCAACAAAATAAAAATTACAGCACGATTATGGAGCATTCTCCGGAGTCCATTTTTATTGTGAAAGGCAGAACGATTGTGGATGTAAGCAATGTTGCTCTTTCAATGGTGGGTGCTAGTCATAAGAAACAATTAGTCGGTGAGAGCTTTTACTTGCTCTTAGATCCAGATTCAATAGAAAATTTTTATAAAAAACTAGTTCTAATAGAAGATGGAGGAATACCGGATCTATTTGAGCAGAGGATGCTGACAATTGATAGACAATTATTAGATGTTGAAATAAAAGTTCTACCTACTATTTTTAATGGAGAACGGGCATTTCATTTAATTATTAAAGATATAAGTGAATACAAAAAATTGACGAAGATTTCGGAAAAACAAGCTGTAGCTGGACAGTTAGCAGCAGGAGTTGCTCATGAAATTAGAAATCCGATTACAGCAATAAAGGGATTCTTAAAATTAATCAGGGTTGAACAAGAGAAGCCGAGCTCCTATTTTTCAATTATCGAATCAGAAATCGAGAGGATCGAAGTAATCTTAAGGGAATTGATGGTTCTGGCAAAGCCTTCGGATTTAAAGTATGAACGTTTATGTATCGATTCGGTTATTAAAAAAGTTTTAACATTAATGGAATCGCAAGCATTATTGAACAACATCGAGGTTGAACACAATCTTCAATTTTCTAATATCGATATTTTAGGTGATGAAAATCAATTAAAGCAAGTGTTTGTTAATTATATAAAAAATGCCATTGAAGCAATGCCCCACGGGGGAAAATTATTAATTGAGGGAATTCAATGTGATCAGAAGGTATGCATTAGAATTGTTGATGAGGGGGGAGGAATCCCACCAGAAGTGCAAGCTCGAATGGGAGAACCTTTTTTTACAACGAAGGAAAATGGAACAGGTCTAGGTATGATTGTCAGCAGTCAAATTATTAAAGAGCATAGGGGAAACCTTGGAATTTTAAGCAGTTGCGAAGGAACGCGAATCGAAGTGATTTTTCCATGTTATCATTAGAGAGCACAACTATTTGCTCAGTTGCATAAAAGATGGTAGAATATTAGTGTCTAATGTCTAGCTGTCATTAGAATGCATATAATTTACTGTTAAACTTATAAATTAATAACGTATTGTTCGGTAAATGGAAGAAACTATATGTTGTCTTAACCATGGCCTAACTTCTTTTTGAAGAAGTTAGGCCTTTTTTATTTTGTCTTGAAGGGGTTATGAAATGTTAAATTCAACACAACCAGACTTACTGAAATTGAGTAGCAACTTCAGTAAGATGCTAAAAAAGAGATTTGGGAAAGGGCCAGAATCCTGCTTAACTGTATTAAATAAAGGAAGACTCTATATTTTTATTCGAAATTTCATTACACCCGCAGAGGAAGTGCTGATAGAAAATGAAGAATGGGAGTTGGCTAACCATTTTCGTTCTGCGGTATTTGATTCTGTCATTCAAGAGTTTATTACGAAAGCCTCTAAAGTTTTAGAAATTGATTTTAAATATTTCTTTCATGATTGGAACTATAGCTCAAATACTGGACTTGTATTTTTAGAACATCTACATGTGGATGAAGAGAAAGTAATTTTAGATTCTCAATCTAATAGGTTTCTAAAAGTAGTTGAAGAAATTGGGCTGCAATTACATAAAAAGCCTGAAGAAATTCGGATTTTCATGAATACACATAATATGTGTGGAATCGAAATTATTGGCATTCAGACCCACCTTGAAACTTTGTTGTTTAAAAATGGAAACTCGCATTTTTTGCAGCAGCACTTGACACATATTAAGCAAGGGTATCTTAAACATAAAAAACAGCTGGAAAGCATACTAAATTATTCTGTTGATGATGTATTTGTGATGTGCGATTATGAAAGAAATCGATATGTACTGTTTCTTATTTTTTCGAAAAAGGTAATTTGATAAAGGCATGTTGGTTATAGGCTCTCCTCTAATCAGCATGTTTTTTTTGTATTAAATTGGAAAGTGGTGGGATGCTAATATCGCTATTTTATCTTGTAAAAAGGATGATTATGAGTGGTTGAGCAAAAAAAACTGGATTATATTAGTAGCTACATTAGCAAGCTGTTAAAAAAGAATTTTGGAAGAGGACCGCAGTCATGTCAGACAAGTGTTTGTAAAAAATATGTGATTGCCTATGTACGGGGATTTGTAGCGCCGATGGAAGAAGTGCTTTTAAAAGAGGGACATGCCAAAGATGTAGACAGAGCAAGAAGGCTTATTATGAATTCTCTTATTGAAGAAATTAAAGGGGTCCTGCAGGTATCACTTGATGTAGAAGTGATTGAGTATTATCATGACTGGAATTTTCCCAATAATACAGGAATTTTTATTTTTACGTTAGAAAAAGAAGAGGAAGGACATATTGTAAACGATGTCGATATTCCAAAGTTGGAAAAGGAGATTGCCCGAATTAGTGAGTTAGTTCAAAAAGTTCCTGATGAAATTTACACATGCCCGATTACTCCTTCTATCTACTGCGTAGAAAGAACCGGCATCCTTATTCAGATTGAAAAAGCATTGATTGAAAGAGGATTTGAACAGGAATTGAGATATACAAAGGATCAATTGGAAAAAAGCTATTTCCACCGTCACGGTGATTTTGAAGAAATTTTCCACAAACAAGTAAGGGACATTTTTATCGATTGGAACTTTCACGGGAATAAATCGGTGCTGGTTTTTATTTTATTTTAATTAATTTGAGGCAGTTTCAGTGAACCCCATGCATTTTACCTTCAATATGAGTCTTTGTGCCTATTAGATAGTATGTATTTATTTTACAGAAAAATAACATTTTATAGTATCATTTAACTATCAGGTATTAGAACTTAGTGATAAGAAGCGGAGAGAAAGTAGAATGCGTTTAGTGAAGTTGGATCATTGTGAAACTGGAACGCTGTTAGCTAAATCAATATTTCGTGAAAATGGGACAATTCTTTTAGCCCGAGGTACTTATTTAACCAATAATTTAATAAAAAGGCTGAAGGAATTAAACATTTTTACTGTATATATCGAGGACGAGGCGTCTGAAGGAATTGAAATTACTGAAACGATTCCGAATGAGATTCGAGCAGAGGCGGCAAGTGCAATAACGGAAGGACTAGATGAATTAGTAAATATACATAAGCGCCCAAATATTCATGGAATTATGAAGACAGGACGAGTGGTACGCAGTATACAGAAAGTCTTTAAGGATATTTTATCATGTTTAAATGAAAACAAGGCTGCATTAAATTTATTAGCTACTGCAAAGGTTCACGAAGATCATGTCTATACTCATTCATTAAATGTTTCGATTTATGCTTGTCAGTTGGCGATAGAGAATGGCTTACCCATCAAAAAAATTGAAGACATCGGTCTTGGGGCCATGCTACATGATCTTGGCAAACTATTTATCCCGAAAGAGATTCTTAATAAACCAGGCAAACTGACAGAAATGGAGTTTGAATTAATTCAATCGCATTGTGAGCTGGGCTTTAACCAATTGCGAAAAATTCATGAAATTCCGTTGCCAGTTGCCCATTGCGCTCTCCAGCATCATGAAAGAGTTGATGGAAAAGGCTATCCACGAGGATTGAAAAACCATGAAATTCATAAGTATGCCAAAATTATAAGTGTTGCCGATGTTTTTGACGCTGTCACAAGTCATCGAACATATCGCCCGGCAATGCTCCCTCATAAAGCAATGGAAATTCTTCATAACGGAAAAGGAACACAATTTGAACCAAGGCAGGTCGATTTATTTAAAGAATGCATCGCCATTTATCCACCAGGGTTAACCGTATTATTAAATGATGGCAGAACGGGAATTGTTGCAAAGTACAATTTTAAGGCAGTCGGTAGACCGGTCGTTCGCATTATTAAAGATCAGGAAAATCAAACGGTTCAACCTTATGAAATCGATCTAGCGGCAAAAGAACATGTAATGTTAGAAATAACCGATGCCGATGCATTGTTATAAAAAAGGATAAAGAAATTGATCTTTATCTTTTTTTGGTTGTTGTAAAAGGAAAAACTTTCCCCTCAAAGACGCGATTTGTTGACTCTTTGAGGGGATTTTTGAAACAGTATTTAGACTTTTAGCATAAGAGAGCAACATTGAACAGTAGTCTGATTAAAGTTTGTCTTCATGAGAACAAAGATTTCCTAAACTAAGTAAAGAATGTCCTCATAAAGGGTTCATGAGGACACGGTCGAGAGGAAAACCGGGGAAGAGTGTCCGCATGAATCAACTACTTTCCAATCGAAATCAAATTTTTCGATTCCAAATCAAAAAAAGCAAGTGGAGCGAATCTACGCCACTTGCCTTGAATAAAATGTTCAGGAGTCTATCAGTTTTAAAATAATTGTTTGCTACACTTTAAATTTTGAGACGTTTTCTTGAAGTTCTTGTGCCATGCTGCTTAATGTATGGGCAGATGCTGAAATTTCTTCCATAGAAGCGTTTTGCTCTTCGGCAGAGGCTGCAACTTGTTGAGAGTTTCCAGCGGCCTGCTGAGAGATAGTTGTAATTTCGGACATTTTTTGCACCATCTCTTCAGTGCTTGCATTGACTTCCTCAACAATGGCAGATACCTCTTGTGCTTGAGTGCTAATGCTTGAGATCATATCAGTAATTTCATGGAAGGATACGCCTGTTTCATTGACTTTATCGATCCCTGATTTTACTGATTTTTTACCTTCTTCCATGGAGAGGGTAACTTCATTGATTTCTTTTTGAATTTGACCAATAAGAGCGCGAATATTGTCTGTTGCGTTATTGGATTCCACAGCTAATTTGCGGACCTCATCTGCAACAACAGCAAAACCTTTTCCATGTTCCCCAGCTCTTGCTGCTTCAATAGCGGCATTTAACGCAAGGAGGTTTGTCTGCTCGGATACTTGTGAGATTAAATCGACAATTTTGCCAATTTCCTTGGAGCGAGTGCCAAGAACTTGGATATTGTCTGCAATTTTTGAGACTTGTTCTTGAACAGTATTCATTTGTGTAACTGTTTCAGAAACAACTACATTTCCAGCTTCAGCTTTTTCGTTGGTTGTAAGACTTAAATCGGAGACAATTTGGATCGCTCCAGCGACCTGCTCCATGCCTTTAGAAATTTCTTGCATCGATTGATTTCCATTGACAGCACTTTGAACTTGATGTTCAGAGCCGGCAGCAACTTCTTGAATCGAAATGGTGATTTGTTCCGTTGCTTTTGTTGTTTGTTCAGAGCTTGCTAATAGCTGCTCAGAGGAGGCAGCAACGGTTTCGGATGTTACGGTTACTTGGCGAATTAAATTTGCTAGACTAGTTCCCATTTCATTAAATGCCTCTGCAAGATCACCAATTTCATCCTTGTTTTTAATCTTTATTGGATCCATTGTTAAGTTGCCTTTTGCGACCTCTTTCACATTTTCTGTAACAAACTTCAATGGCTTTGAAATCATACGCGAAGTGAGATAAGCGATAGACAAGCCGACGATAACGCCACCGATTAAGAAAGCAATAATTAAAAACATACTGCGATTGGATTCTTGATTGGCTACATCGCTGGCAGCCAGAGCGTTATCATGGTTATAGGCAACAAGTTCTTCAAGAGTAAACTGGATGCTTGAGAACATGTTGTCCGCTTCACCTATCGTTGAAAGAAGTCGGATACCATTGACGTTGCCGGTTCCTTTAACAATATTCATATCGGTACCTAGCTCAATAAATTTTTCGTGAATGGTGTGATATCTTTCCCATTTATCAAGTAAAGTATCGAACAGTTGTCGTTCTTCTTCAGAAGTAATGGTAGCTTCATAATCTGCAAAAACATGATCAATTTCTGCAAAGGTTTCATCCATTTTTTCTACTAGTAATTCAAGCTTCTTTTCATCGGGCTCAATAACATATTTGTACTCGAGGGAAGCAAGATGTTCCGTTAAGTAGTTAATCGTATTGATAGCTTCAACACTCGGTAGCCACACATTGGTAATTTCAGAGCTTCTCTTACTGATGTTATTTGTTGAACTGATTGCGACGAAGCCTAAAACTCCCATAATTAGTAAGAGGGATGCAAAGCCGATATACATCTTCTTAGAAACTGAAAGCTTCAAATTGAGTAGCTTCATTTCCGGCATGTTTAGCTTTGTTTTTTTTACCTTTGGCATTTTTAATTTTGTCTTTTTCATTTTTTGCTTTTTCATTCAAGTGCCCCCTATGTATTTTCTGTTTTATAATTATGTAAAATGATGCTGTTTCCAATCTGTTTTCGTAAACAGCTATAAGAATAAATGAAATGAAAATTAACATTGTTTGCCAAAATTGAAAGATAGTAACTTTATCTTATACTATTTTACTAGTAAATTAAAACTATTTCTATAGTATAAAATAGTACGAAAGTTCGGAATTTGCTTCAACAGCTGATTATAAGTTTTTACAAATAGAGTCATTTCGTTGTATGATGAGATTATGAAAGGGTGTTGGTAAGTGAAACTAATTAAGTATTTGTTGATCCCGCTCGTGTTACTTGGAATAGCTGGTTTTGCTGTCTATTATGTAGGTACAAATATTGCCTCGGAAAAATTAATGGATGCTGTGACTACAGAGCTGGAGAACAGTGGCGAGATAGACAATATAAAAGAGATGATCGAGGGCGATCCGGAACTGAAATCTTTTATTGAAGAAGCAAGTACTGCTGATGCCAATGAACTGCCTTTCACAACGAAGGAAGAAGCAACGAGAGTTCTTGTTAATAAGGTTGGTTTAACGAACCTTAATGAGATTCGTGTGAAAGTGCAAGATGGATCTGCTTCCAAGGAAGAGATTCTTCAAGAAGTGGAGAGCAAATTATCAGAAGAAGAGATTTTAGCCTTAAAGGTTATTGCTTATAAAGAATTGTATGGAAACTAGTCAGAGGTTTAGTGACTAGTTTTTTTATGGGTTTCGGAAAATATAGATAGCTATTGGTTTTAATAAATGCATATCTATATTTACCGCTCATGATTCTAGTTTCCTTTCAAAAACCTTCAATGATTCTACGCTTGTGTGCTTTTTTTACATACGGCGATTCCAATTGGATAGTGGCGACCTTCCCGGCCAGGTGCTGGTTCAATTAGCACGCCTTTTTGATAGTAAAATTGCACTTCTTCGTATAAAGCAAAGAGATCTTGAAATTCCCCTTCTGTTAATTGATGGACATGGAAGGGTTCGCTTGTCGGCATTCCCCGTCCTTGGCCAAAAGGGGTCGAAATAACTGCTGTCCCACCAGGTTTCAGCATTTGATAGATATTACGCATGAATATTTCTTCGTTATCCACATGTTCAAGAGTTTCAAAGCTTACGATCAAATCGAATTGTCCAAATCTTTCTGGGATAGAGGGATCTACGCAATTTTCCACTTGAAAGGAAATCAGCGGGTGATAATATTTTCCCTTTGCATAGGCAATAGCTTCTGGGTCAATATCGACGGCGATTACTTCTGCAATGGCCTTTTTTGCTGCCACAGCCATGATGTTGCTGCCAAACCCGCTTCCACAAGCGAAATCTAAAATGCGCCCCTTGGCATAATGAATCGAAAAATGGTATCTTGCTAAATGCTCCAACAAAAGACCATTCATTTGCTTCATTAATTCTGGGATGACTCTTTCTCCAGTATATTTCATACTTCCTGCCTCTTTTCGCTTAATTCTCTCTATAATAGTCTCTCCATCTTAGCAAAGAATACTACATCCGTATAGAAATTCTAGCAAAATAGTAACTTCAACTCGCTGCGCCTTGTCAAGTGTATTCAGTCATTTTTGTTTACACTATCAAAAGATCTTTGAAGAGGCCATGTTCTATGATTTTTTCGCATTTCGTGAAATTCATGTCTTTAAAGCTGTGTAGTAAGGTGGAACAGCCCCGATGAAATGCTAGGAGAAAGCTTGTTTTCCCTACGTTTCATCGGGGCAGTGTTAAATGAGATGTTTTAGCACAGCTGTGAAAAAAGGAGACATGATATTAACGGAAGATTTTTTGCAGACCATGTCCCAACATATTAAAGGTGAAAATAACATAGGTCATAGCCAGAGCAGGGTAAAAAACGATCCACACAGGGCCGCGAATGTCTTTAAATGAATTGGCTAAGAATGTAGGCCAAGAATTTGATGTGTTTTCAAAAGTAAACATTCCGGCATCTACTTGAACAAAGAATTGCGCGACAAAAACTCCTAAGAAGCCTAATTGACCAAGTAAAAACATAACTTTCCCTAGATCTCCCACAATGCTAATCAGTAATTTATTATAAATAAAAGGCAGATAATATCTTCTTAAAAGCCTAAAAGAGGACACCCCAACAGAATTTCCACTTGTTACAAATTCCCTTTTAGAAATTTGTTGGAATTCCATCTTGATCATGTCTGCCACCCTGCCAATCTCCATAATTGCAATAATTAGCACAACGAAATATGGTCGTAATGGTGACATAATAAGAGGTGGAATGGTAACGAGCAAAATGACTACAATAATGGTCGGAACATACGAGAGGAAGCCATTGAGCCAGTTAAGCAAAGCATTCGTACCAAGCCATTGTCTATGAGCAAAATAGGCAAGAGGAATGGCTAATAGATATCGAATCAAAGTGATTGAAAGAATAATTAGTAGCGTTTCTTTCGCTCCCATGACAATTAAGCTCAGCATATCTCGTCCGTCACGGTCTGTCCCAAATGGAAATTGTGCTGAAGGTTCATAAGGGGGTGCGATTGGAATTTTGTTTTCGTCCCAAAGATAATCAATTTCCTGCAGTTCAGCATCAATAAATGATAAATGTTCTCCGAAAAAAGTCATAAAAAGGAGAATGCCTAGCATAATGCTTCCAATGGTTAATATCAAATTTTTTTTGCAAAAGTTCAGAACAGTCATTGTAACGCTCCCGCTTTTTGTGGTAAAAGTTTATATTTCAATAGCTTAGATAAGACAATTGTTGCAAACATCATCAAGAGGTAAGGCAGCATTAAGGCTAGGGCTCGAGGTTCGTCAAATTCTTGAATACTAGTTAAGAGATGGTAGCCTGCTCCTTGGAAACTAGCCAATTTTTGCATAATTGGTAAGCTAGTTAATAGGTAAAGCATGATAAATTGAGTTTGATTTAAAATCGAATAAAGGCAATTCCAAATCATATGTTTGAGGATTTTTAATGATGTTAAGCCTTTGGAACGAGCTGTTCGCAAATAATCTTGGCCCATTTCATTCTCAAGTGCAGCAGAGGTGAATTTCACCATATGGACCAATGGAAATACGGTAATGGCAATCATCGGAATAAGAAAGTTATACCAATGATCATTGCCATATAAACTAAATTTTGGAACACCTATGTAAAATAACTTAATTAATAAATATTGGAGGGCAATAAAAAGAAAAAAATCAGGAATGGAAGAAAAGATCCATGAAAAAAAAGCCTGGACTTTCCCGATGACTTTATCGCGAAAATAAAATTGTACGATGCCTAGTAAAGTGCCAGCCCCCATGCTTAAAAGCAATGCTGGTGCGATAATTGTAAAATCGCGTAATAATAGCTTTGGCACTTCTTCTAATATCGGTACCCCCATGCTGTTATTTCCAAAGCCTTTTTCTGTACGAAAATGCTCAATGAAAGCAGCGATCTTCTCCTTATATAAATCGAATGTGAACGGAAAATCTGCAGTGAATACGAGTCCACCGTGGTGGATGATTTCCATCTCTCTTGGCAGCAATAAGAGAAGTACAAACGCAAGAACAATAATTAGAAACACGAGTGAGCTCTTAATGAATTCCCAAACCATAAGAACCTCCTTTTTAAAATGTCATTATCTTCTACATATGATAATGAGGAAGACTTGATAAAGTATTTGAAAACTATTTTATTTTAGAAAATTCAGTTTAGTTGATTTTCTCATGAAAATACAATTTTAGTCAAATTATCCCACATACAGCTATGCTAATGGGCTCATACTAAAATTGGTGATGTCAATGATATGCAAATCTAATGAACAGTTACAGTTGATGGTAGAAGAAGCGCGGAAATGGACAAAGGCAGGAAAAGTGGCCGATTATATACCTGCCCTTGGTCTTGCGAATCCACATGATTTATCGATTGCAATCCATTCTCCTAATGGAGGATGCTTTTCAGCAGGAGATATAGAGAAGAAATTTACGCTACAAAGCATTTCAAAGGTTATTAGTCTTGCCCTCGTATTAATGGAACAGGGAAAAGAATATGTCTTTGAAAGGGTGGGGATGGAGCCGACAGGAGATCCATTTAATTCGATTGCGAAGCTGGAAACGATGGCTGTTGCTAAACCCCTTAATCCGATGATTAATGCAGGGGCATTGGTTGTTACTCATATGATCGAAGGAAACTCTGTCAATGTGAGATTAAATCGTCTAATATCATTTATCCAAACTTTATCCGCTGATTCAGAAGTGAATTATTGCAAGGAAGTAGCAAAGTCTGAATATGAAACCGCTCATTTAAATCGTGCTTTATGTTATTTTTTGAAAGAACACGGAGTTATTCAAGAAGAGGTTGAACCATTGATTGATTTGTATACGAAACAATGCGCAATTGAAATGAATTGCCTTGACTTGGCGAGGATTGGTCTTATTTTTGCGATGGATGGGAAAGATCCAGATAGTGGCAAACAGTTAATGCCATCTGCTGTTGCACGAATTTGCAAAACGTTTATGGTTACTTGTGGAATGTACAACGCTTCAGGAGAATTTGCCATAAAGATCGGAATACCGGCAAAAAGCGGCGTAGCTGGTGGCATTATGGGGGCAGTGCCTGGAAAATATGGGATTGGCATATTCGGGCCAGCTCTTGATGAAACGGGAAATAGTATTGCTGGAATCAAGTTGCTTGAGCTTTTATCAGAAAATTATCGCTTGAGCATGTTTTAGGAAATTGAGCTTAAAACGGAAATGGAATGTCATTCAATCGCCTAATATATTATAGAAGAGATATGCTATGCTTGGAGATGAAATGGTAAAATGAATGATAGATCCATCTGAAAATAGGGCTTTGATTTATAATGATTCATTTTTCAACATAACGAATAGACGGATGAAACAAAGTTTTTACACGAAATGAGCCAAGAATCGTTTATTTCAAGGTCAAAGATAAAGAGAGAGAAGTGGGTATGGAAAACACGGAAATCGAGCTACATAATATAAAAAAGGCATTTGCAGATGGCTCCAAAAAAGTTCAGGTCTTAAACGGGATCAGTGCCAAGGTTGGAAAAGGCACTCTGCTTACGATAGTCGGGCCATCAGGATCAGGAAAAAGTACGATATTGTCTCTATGTAATTTATTACAAACTCCGGATGATGGCGAGATTTATGTGAATAAGCTGGAGGTTAGAAAATGGGATGTTCAGGAACTTCGGCGTTATGTGGGCATCGCTTTCCAGTCGGCTCCTATGACAAAAGGAACTGTTCTTGAGAACTTATCATTGCCATTGAAGCTTCGCGGGAAGGCGTTAGAAAATCCGGAAACTTATTTGGAATATGTGGGTTTATCAGCGGAACTGTTATCGAGAGAGGCAAAGGAGCTTTCAGGAGGGCAAAGGCAACGGTTATCGCTTGCACGAACATTGGTGAACAACCCCTCTGTTCTACTATTAGATGAAGTAACTTCCGCCCTTGATACTAAAGCTTCTCAAGGGATAGAGGAGCTTATTCAACGGATAAACAAAGAGCGATCTGTTACGATTCTTTGGGTTACGCATGATTTGTCCCAGGCAGAAAGAGTCGGAGATGAAACGTGGCTGATTAAGGATGGTCAACTTGTTGAAGGTGCACCAACAAAGCAATTTTTTTCTGAGCCAAAGGATGAGCGTACAAAGGACTTTTTAAATTTATTGAGGAGTAGCTTATGAATTTAACAGCTATTATTTTTAGTTTTGTCTTTGTTATTCTCGCGCTTTTTTTATCTAATGCTTTTAGGCTAGGCTTAGGAAAAGATATTATCATTACTTGCATTCGTGCGACTATTCAATTATTTATCGTCGGCTATATTCTAAAATTTGTCTTCGGCTTTGACCATCCTTTTGTCATCATTCTAATGCTTTTAATCATGATTCTAGTCGCCGCTAAAAATGCCGCTCAGCGTGGAAAGGAAATCCCATATGCATTTTGGAAGATATTCTTGACGATCGCTGTTGTGGAGATCATAACGCAAGGCTTTTTACTGGGATTAAAAATTGTTCCTGCCGAACCGCAATATATTATTTCTATCAGTGGCATGATCATTGGTAATTCAATGATTATAGCGAATCTTTTTCTAAATCGGCTAAAGGCAGAAATAGAAATGAGAAGAGAGGAGATCGAATTAGTCCTATCGTTAGGAGGGAGCGTCAAACAATCGATCTTCCCAATTTTGAAGCAATCGATTCGTGCGAGCTTAATCCCGACAATTGAAGGGCAAAAAACGATCGGTCTTGTCCAGCTTCCAGGAATGATGACCGGTCAAATTATTGCAGGAGCTGACCCGATACAGGCAGTGAAATTTCAATTATTAATTGTCTTCTTGATTATGTCGGCAGCAACTTTAACAGCGATCATTCTAGGTTTTTTAATCTATCCTAGCTTATTTAATAAAGAGCAACAGCTCGAAGTATTTTAAAATAAAGCTTTGTTTTTGGCATTATCGGACCTTTCAGCATAGCTGAAGGAGTGGATTACACAATAATTTTTTAGCAACAAGCTTGTTTAACAAACCTAATGTAAAAGTCCGTGCATCTAAATGCTTGATGTGACGGGCTTTTTCTCTATGAACTTCTAGCATCCGGGAGTATCTGGGAGGAATATGGATGATTTATAAGGATACTCCACTTAACTTTGTACAGTTATTTCTGAACATACTTTTTTAACAGAATAAAGCTATTTTTCGAGTTTGTTCATAGATTTATAGAAGAGTATAATTAATAACCATGGATAAAATTTCTAAAAATGTCGTGCTGTTGCCTTAGAAAGTTAATAGAGGTGAAATAATGAGTGATGCGAAAATAGAAGTCCGGAATGTGACGAAGGTCTTCGGAAAGTCTCCTCAGCAAGGAGTAAAAATGCTAAATGAAGGTCTAAGTAAAAAGCAAATACTTGAAAAAACCGGAATGACTGTGGGGGTCAATAAGGCGAGCTTCGAAGTGAGAAGCGGAGAGATATTTGTGATAATGGGCCTGTCGGGAAGTGGGAAATCAACATTAGTCCGAATGTTCAATCGATTAATTGATCCTACCGATGGCCAAGTACTTATAGATGGACAAGATATTGTCAAGATGAAACCAAACGAATTAAGAGAAGTGCGACGTTCAAAAATAAGTATGGTCTTTCAGCGATTTGCCCTATTTCCACATCGTACGGTTTTGAGCAATACAGAATATGGTTTGGAAATTAAAGGCTCAGATCGAAAGCAGCAAAGGGAAAAGGCGTTGGAAGCTTTGAAACTTGTAGGTCTCGAAGGCTATGAAAATAGTTATCCTAGTGAGCTAAGTGGAGGAATGCAGCAGCGGGTAGGTTTGGCCCGTGCTCTTGCGAATGATCCTGATGTTTTGCTTATGGATGAGGCATTTAGTGCTCTCGATCCGTTAATTCGCAAAGATATGCAAAATGAGCTGCTCGAACTTCAAGAGAAAATGGAAAAGACCATTATTTTTATTACCCATGATTTAGACGAAGCATTGCGCATCGGAGATAGAATTGCATTAATGAAAGACGGTTCCATTGTTCAAGTAGGAACACCTGAAGAAATTCTGATGAATCCAGCAAACGATTATGTAGAACGATTTGTTGAGGATGTTGACTTATCCAAAGTATTAACAGCAGCGCACGTCATGAAACGTCCAGAGAAAATCCTTGCTGATCGAGGATTAAGAGTCGCTTTGCAAATTATGAAGGATGCGGGAATTTCTAGTTTATACATTGTTGATAAAAAGCAAAAGCTTGTTGGAGCGATTACGGCTCAAGATGCAGCCGATGCATTGAAAAAAAATCAAAAAATCGAAGATATTATGATTCGCGATTTACAAACAGTCACACCTGATACATTAATTTCTGAGATGTTTGAACAGGTGGCTACCGCCTCATTGCCCGTTGCGGTAATTGATGAAGAAGAGCGTTTAAAAGGAATCATCGTTCGCGGTGCTATTTTGGCTGCACTTGCTGGAGACGATATTCAATTAAACGGAAATGAGGTGAAATAAGTGACCTTACCAAAAATACCACTCGGCGATTGGGTCGATACATTTGTTGATTTTTTACAAGTTCAATTAGAGCCCCTATTTGATTTAATAAGAGATGGAATCGGCGGTTTTGTTGAATTTATTGTTTGGATATTATCATCTGTTCCTGCTGCTATTCTTATTATCCTATTTACAGCACTTATGTTATGGGTCAGCAAGTGGACAAATGCTGTATTTACAGCAGTTGGACTTTTATTAATCTATAACTTGGGATACTGGGATGGGACCATCGACACTTTAGCGCTTGTGCTAACCTCAGTCGTTATTTCCATTATAATTGGGGTTCCAATCGGCATTTGGATTTCCCAAAATGATACAGCCCGAAATATTATTACACCAATACTAGATTTCATGCAGACGATGCCTGCGTTTGTATATTTAATTCCAGCCATTCTTTTCTTTGGCATTGGGATGGTTCCAGGAATTATTGCGTCGGTTATTTTTGCGATGCCTCCGACGATCCGCTTAACGAACTTAGGGATTCGTCAAGTGCCAGAGGATTTAATTGAGGCAGCAAATGCATTTGGTTCAACTACGAAACAAAAATTATTTAAAGTACAGCTTCCTTTAGCGACACCAACCATTATGGCAGGAGTCAACCAAAGTGTGATGCTGTCACTTTCAATGGTTGTCATTGCGTCCCTAGTTGGAGCACCAGGTTTAGGTGCCGATGTGTATCGAGCTGTTACACAAATCAAGGTAGGAATTGGTTTTGAAGCTGGTCTAGCGATCGTCATTTTAGCGATTGTATTAGACCGGATTTCTCAAAATATAGGAATGAAAAAACAAAAATAGGGGGAGACATTTTGATGTTTAAGAAAAAGTTTTTATTAGCAATTGCGCTCTTGTTCACAATGTTGCTTGCGGCTTGTGGTGGTAATGATGAAGGTAGTAACAGTGGAGATGGAGAGTCATCTGACGGCGGTAGCGAGGGAGTCGGCGAACAAGTAGATTATAAAATTATTGGAATTGAGCCTGGTGCAGGCATCATGCAAGCAACGCAAACAGCTTTAGATGAATATGAAAATTTAGCTGAATGGTCTCTTGTCGAGTCTTCTTCGGCTGCTATGGCTTCTGAGCTTCAAAAAGCTTATGATAAGCAAGAACCAATTATTGTTACTGGTTGGACACCACACTGGAAATTCGCGAAGTTTGATTTGAAATATTTAGAGGATCCAAAAGGTGTGTATGGTGAAGCTGAAGTAATTCAAACGTTAGTACGTGAAGGATTACAAGAGGAGCAACCAAGTGCGTATACGGTGTTAGACCAATTTTTCTGGACTCCTGATGATATGGCCGAGGTAATGGTAGAGATTCAGGAAGGCGCTGATCCTGCTGAAGCGGCGGCTGCTTGGGTAGAAGAAAATTCAGATAAAGTTGCTGAATGGACAAATGGGGCAGAAGAAGTCGATGGAGAGTCAATTAAGCTTGCTTATGTCGCTTGGGATTCTGAAATCGCAAGTACAAATGTTGTTGGGAATGTATTAGAAAGCATTGGATATGATGTCGATCTTCTTCAATTAGATGCAGGTCCAATGTTTGCGGCAGTTGCTGAAGGTGATGCAGACGGAATGGTAGCAGCATGGTTACCAGGAACGCATGCATCGTACATGGAAGAGTACGGAGATAAGCTAGTAGACTTAGGTCCAAACCTTGAAGGTGCAGCAATTGGTCTTGTCGTACCTACCTATGTTGAGGCAGATTCAATTGAAGATTTATAAGAATAAAAATGATGCTCAGAAATCTCTGGGCATCATTTTTAATTGGAGGGGGAAAATAATGCTAATTGAAACATACTAGGAGGTATTTTAGTGGACAAAGAAATGAATTACGGTAGTGATTACACATTTATTCCCGCTACTTCAATAGGAAGCGGAATTGGAATAGAGGTATTACCCGATTTGTATTCACATACAATTCAAATTGTAAACATCATTCTAGTCGGCACTGCTGGTGAGTTTGTTTTAGTAGATGCAGGAATGCCGGGAGCGTCGGAGGAGATCATTTCAATCATTGAGAAGCGCTTCGGAATGGGGAGCCGCCCAAAAGCAATACTATTAACCCATGGGCATTTTGATCATGTTGGAAGTATTATTGAACTAATTGAACATTGGAATGTTCCCGTCTATGGGCATGAACTAGAATTGCCATTTTTATCTGGAGAAAGGAGTTACCCTGAACCAGATCCAACGGTGGAAGGTGGAATGGTAGCGAAGATGTCGAAGTTTTTTCCAAATGAGCCCGTAAATTTAGGGAAGCATGTCCAAAAGCTACCTAATGATGGTACAGTGCCGTTTATGCCAGGCTTTAAATGGATACACACACCTGGACATACACCAGGGCACGTCTCCTTTTTTCGTGAATCGGATCGGGCATTAATTGTTGGTGATGCCTTTGTCACGGTGAAGCAGGAATATTTATATAAAGTCATGACGCAAGAGCAAGAAATTAGCGGACCACCACGATATTTTACGAATGACTGGAAAGCAGCGAAGGAATCAGTGACACGGTTGCATGGATTAAATCCAACTGTTGCGTTGACAGGGCATGGACTACCGATGTCTGGAGAACTTTTAACTGAAAGTCTAACGAAATTGGTGCAAGAATTTGAGCAAATAGCTCTTCCGGACTATGGAAAGTATGTTGATGGGGATCTACATTAGTTTTTATGTAAAATAAGCTGACCAAAAAGACGATATCGGCGAAAATTTGTAAATATCGGCGAAAAAATCTATATATCGGCGAAAATTTTCGTATATCGGCGAAAAAATCTATATATCGGCGAAAATTTTCGTATATCGGCGAAACGCATATACTCGTTAAAAATGAGGCGGATAAAATCCGCCTCATTCACTAATTAATTAACGACTGTAACGGAGCAGGAATGCGTCCGCCACGCTTGATCATTTTTTCAGAACTATAAGGGTTTACCCCCATGACAGGGGCTCGACCTAGTAAGCCACCAAATTCGACCATATCTCCTTCTTTCATGCCAGGAACAGGGATGATTCGAACCGCCGTGGTCTTTTTATTTATCATTCCGATTGCCGCCTCATCTGCAATAATCCCTGCCAATGTAGCCGGAGTAGCATCTCCCGTTAACGCAATCATATCGAGGCCCACAGAGCAGACACAAGTCATTGCTTCGAGCTTTGATAACGATAAGGCCTCATCTAGAATCCCGCGAATCATTCCGTTATCCTCACTAACGGGGATAAATGCGCCACTTAAGCCGCCAACATAGGAACTGGCCATCGCTCCCCCTTTTTTAACGGCGTCGTTCATTAATGCAAGGGCTGCGATCGTTCCGTGGGTACCAACTCGTTCTAAGCCAATCTCCTCCAAAATTTCCGCAACACTATCATTCATCGCATTGGTTGGGGCGAGGGAGAGATCCATAATTCCAAATGGAACGCCAAGCCTTTCGGCAACGACACGACCAATAAGTTCCCCTGCACGAGTTATTTTGAAGGCCGTTTTCTTAATGATATCACTTACTTCACCAAGGTCTGCATGAGGGTATCGTTTCAACGCACTTAATACAACACCTGGACCACTCACTCCCACATTCAAGACAACTTCGCCTTCCCCTGCACCATGAAAGGCGCCAGCCATAAAAGGATTGTCCTCAACAGGGTTACAAAACACAACGAGCTTTGCACAGGCAAGACCATTTTGCTCCTTGCTTTTTTCCGCTGCCTCTTTAATAATTTCTCCCATTTTACGAACAGCGTCCATATTGATGCCAGCGCGTGTCGTACCCACAGAAACGGAGGCGCATACTCTTTCAGTAACACTTAAGGCTTCTGGCAGGGCATCAAGCAATGTTTGTTCACCAACGGAAATGCCTTTATGAATGAGAGCTGAATACCCTCCAATAAAGTCAACACCAAGGGCAATTGCTGCTTTATCTAACGTTTTTGCAAGCTCAACAGCTTGTTCAACGGAAGCATGTCCAAGAATTTCAGCAATTGGCGTAATCGAAATCCGTTTATTGATAATCGGAATACCGAATTCTCGCTCTACCTTTTCTGCCGTGGCTTTTAAATCCTTTGCATAGTAGGTAATTTTCTCATAGACCTTTTTATTCATTTGCTCAAAATCAGAATCTGCGCAATCTCGTAAGCTGATGCCCATCGTTACTGTGCGGATATCAAGGTTTTCCATTTGCACCATTCTGATTGTTTCCATCATTTCATTAACAGCAAAGTTCATGTTCGTTCTCCTCTCTTACACTCGGTGCATGGCCTGAAAAATGTCCTCGAGTTGGACATTGATCGTTAATCCAAGAGCTTCTCCTAAATCGGCAAGCTTTTGTTGTAAAGCTTCCAAATCCTCATATTTTGTCACATCAATGATCATCATCATGGTGAAAAAGTCTTGTAAAATAGTTTGACTAATATCGAGAATATTAATTTTTTCTTCAGCTAGGATCGTCGTAACTTTTGCGATTATTCCTACCTGATCCTTTCCGATTACACTAACTATGGCTCTTTTTTGTTCCAATTAAATCACCTCAAAAAATAGTATTAAAAAAGGAGACTGGTTTCCCAATCTCCATAAGACGTAGAATAACAAATGTTACTCTTCTGTCCTTTTGCCTGAGATTGTGAATCCTTCGGCGCCGCAAGGGTCTCTCCAGAAGCTGCTCCTGTTATAGTGTTACCCATAACATTCATCGCTAAAGTGAATCATTTTGAAAAAACGATTCAATATGAAATTATTTTTAAAATATAACAATGTCTCGACAAGAAATCAATGAAAAAATTTTTATTTCTCATTTTTTACATATTCATTAATGAACTTTTCTAGCTTTTGCATACCCGCTGTCCTTTTTAATTGCGGTTCCTTTTTTAGCGTATCAAGGACACTATCAATTAAATAAAGGCGTGGCTCTTGTCTATTGATTAATTCTTCATAAATGAAGTCCAATAACTCGACCTGTTTCTTTGAACCAATATTTTGAGTAAATGGCTTTTTTAAGTTAAGAATAATGCGATGCAGTGCTTGTTGAAAAGCTTGGTTATTCTTTTTTCCGTTCGGGCTCCACGCATCTAGTAGTTCTGGTTCAAGGAGCTGTTCGCCAGATTGGGAGACCTCTTCAATAATTTTAGCAATTCTGTTGACGCTGTAGCGGACAACAAGATGGATCGCATGTGGAGACTTTACCGCAATCGAATAGTTTTTCAGCATATGGCTTAAAATGCCCATAAACATGCTGGCACAGTCTAATAAATAGGGTTTTTTATCTTCTCCAAAAATCGCTACAAATCGTTCATATAACCAGCGTAAACTTTTAAAGGAGCCTATTTTAATAAATTGTTTAAGCTCCTCATCATTAGAAACATAAACTTCTTCAAAAAGGGCTGTTAAATTATTGGAACGATTCATTTCGAGCTGCAGTTCCATTTGTTTTATAAAAATTTCTATATCTGAAGGATCTTGTCCGATTAACAATTCATTACGTTCTTTTTCCATCTGTTTATAGAGGGTTGTGAAAAGAGCGATTAATAATTCGTTTTTAGATGAAAAATAGTTATAAAAGGTTCCTTTAGCAATGCCGCTGTAATCGAGGATGTCTTGAATAGAGGTTGCTTGAAAGCCTTTATCGATAAATAGTTGATGAGCCATTTTAATCACATGCTGTTTTCTGTCTTTCATATTCATCACCTTTAATAGAGAGATTGTACCGATTGTCTAATTTGATAGTACATGATTTTGATTAATTCCTCAATGTGGTAAAAAATCTGGTTTTTTTCAATTGCTTTTTTTGAACTGCTGGTATATGATAAGTCTTATGTGAAATCCGAGTATAATATAATGTACTATACGTCTAAGGGGGAAACACAATGGATAACACGATTGGAACGTCTAGTCGTCCACCATATGGCATCATTGCGATACTAATGATTGGTGCATTTATTGCGTTTTTAAATAATACTTTATTAAATATCGCATTGCCATCCATTATGGAAGAATTGAAAGTGGGTCCGTCAACTGTACAGTGGTTGACGACAGGGTTTATGCTCGTTAACGGAGTATTAATCCCAGCTTCCGCTTTTTTAATTGAGAAATACAGTGTCCGCCGTTTGTTTTTAGTGGCGATGAGTTTATTTACTATTGGTACAGTGGTAGCAGGTATGGCTCATGCATTTCCGCTCTTGCTGGCAGGACGGATGCTGCAAGCTTCAGGTTCAGCAGTGATGATGCCGCTCTTGATGAATGTGATGCTGGTAAGCTTCCCTGTTGAAAAAAGGGGGACCGCAATGGGGATGTTTGGTTTGATCCTTATGGCTGCACCTGCAATTGGTCCAACACTATCAGGGTGGATTATTGAGCATTATGATTGGAGAATGCTCTTCCATTTTATTACGCCAATAGCTGCCGCTGTTTTCATTCTTGGTTTCTTCTTATTGAAGGATAAAAAGGAAAAATCAAATCTTCATCTTGACCTATTTTCATTAATTTTATCAAGTTTAGGCTTCGGTGGAGTATTGTATGGATTTAGTTCAGCAGGAAATAAAGGCTGGGACAGTGTCCATGTATATGGGGCGATTGCAATAGGGGTCGTTACATTAGTATGGTTTATTCTTCGTCAAGCAAAATTAGAGCGGCCAATGTTGAACTTCCATGTCTTTAAATTCCCGATGTTTGCCCTTTCTTCATCAATTACGATGGTTGTCAACATGGCAATGTTTTCAGGAATGCTCTTGCTTCCCATTTATGTCCAAACGTTGCGTGGAATATCACCGATGGATGCCGGCTTACTAATGCTCCCGGGGGCGTTAGCAATGGCTTTGATGTCCCCGGTTACAGGAAGACTTTTTGATAAGTTTGGCGGAAAGGTTTTAGCAATAATTGGGTTGGGCATTATGATCGTAACAACCTTTTTGTTTAGTAAACTTACGTTTGAAACAGGTTATACTCATCTCATGATTTTGCATGCGATTCGCATGTTAGGAATGTCGATGGTCATGATGCCTGTTTCCACTAATGGATTAAATCAATTGCCTAAACGTTTCTATCCGCACGGTACGGCAATGAACAATACCCTTAATCAAGTGTCTGGTGCGATCGGTACGGCTCTTTTAGTAACGGTTATGTCAACCCGCACTGAAACACATGCAACAGAAATTGCGAAATCATTAACAACACAGCCAACAGAGGCAATGAAATTACAAATTGAAGCGCAAGCGATGTTAGAAGGGATTAATGATGCCTTTTTCGTAGCATCTATCATCACGATACTGGCATTTATCCTTGCATTCTTTATTAAACGTTCAACAGAATCAGAAGATCCCCAGCAAGAAACAGCAAAACCGCAAGTAAAATCAAAACTTGTTGGAAACTAAGTAAACTTAACAAAGAGATAAGGCTGTAGATAAACTTGAAGATCAGGTTTGTCTGCAGTCTTATTTTTGTTGAGGAGCCAAAAGCATCTCGAGGGGCGAGAATTGCCGTTGTCACAAGTTAGCCTTATTATGGTGACGATGTTATTTACTTTCCGCTTTGCTACTCTCTTTCTTCTTTTTAAAATGGCGCAGGATGGGCATCGGTTTGCTGTTCATAATAAACCAAATGATTACCGGACCTAAAAAGTTTAATGCAATCATGATAAAAATAATTGGAAGTAAAAGATTATTACCCCAACTGCTCTCATATTAGGATCGTTTGGATACTGGTTTGTTTTTGATCATGCTCGAGCGATACATTTACTCGAAACTTATTGGGTTTGGATTGCCTTAGGAGTTACCGTTAGTCTACCACTTTTTATTCTGGTTTTACGACAAATTTTTAAAAAGAAGATTCAAAATAAAGACGTTCGCGAAACTATAAAGGCTTAATCTTCTCCAAATTATTCGCTTGCAATTCCAACCGGTTTGATCTAATGATCAATCTATGGAAATTAAAGGAGAAGGTGAATGTTTTGAAAAAGAAGTTGGAAACGATTTTATTGCATCCAATTCGACAGAATCAGAAACCGATAAAGAGTAAAGTAACGCCTATTTATCAAACTTCTGCCTTTGTGTTTACAGATTTGGAGGAGCTTGAAGGCTATTATCAAGGTGAAGGGAATTACTTGTATTCACGCACAGGCAACCCGAATCCTGATGAACTTGGGGCAGCGGTTGCCGCAATTGAAAGTGCTCCTGCCGGAATTGCCACTTCATCTGGGTTATCAGCGATTTTAGCTGGGGTTCTTGCTGTTGTGAAAAGTGGGGATCATATCGTTGCTGCAGACGATCTATATGGTGGAAGCTTCTTTTTGTTAAAAGAGGAGCTTCAAAACCTTGGGATTGAGACAACATTCGTTTCCTTCTCAGAGAGGCGAGAAGTGGAGCGTGCCATTCAACCAAATACAAAGCTTTTATATACCGAGTCCATTACCAATCCCTTGTTGAGAGTAGAAAATTTGCATAGAGTGGTGGCACTTGCCAAAAAACATAACTTACAAACACTTGTAGATAACACTTTTGCGACTCCATTTCACAGCAATCCTTATACAATCGGGGTTGATTTAGTTGTTCATAGTGCAACAAAGTACATCGGCGGACATAGCGATGTGACGGCGGGAGTGTTAGTAGGGAGAGAGGATTTAATTGACAAGGCAAGAGCTAAGGTTGTGAATCTTGGCGCAAATGTCAGTCCTTTTGAGGCATGGTTGACAAGTCGCGGCCTTAAAACGTTAGCGCTGAGGATGAAATGCCAATCAGAAAATGCAAGACGATTAGCCGAGGCATTGCTCAATAATCAAAAGATTGAAAAGGTCTATTACCCGTTTGAACAAACCGATGACGGCTTTGGTGCTATTGTCACAATAAAGCTGGGCAAGATGGTGGATGTAGATACTTTTTTCAAATCGCTAGCATGGATAAAAATTGCCCCAACTCTAGCGGGAGTAGAAACGACAGTCTCTCATCCATTAAAGACGTCCCACCGAGCCTTGCCAATAGAACGGAGTGAAGCACTAGGAATTACGATGGAATTGGTAAGAATATCCGTTGGTATTGAGCATCCGGCTGATATTATTCATGTTTTCACTGAAGCTCTCAATAAGGCACTGAAAGAATAAGGTGAACTCTATTTCTTTATTCTTCCAATGCGAGAAAGGGCGAGTCTTCGATAGGTAGCACTGCTAAAATCAGCAATTTGATTGCTTTTCGACCGTTGTTTCACTCGGCGATCGCGGTTGTTTTCCATTGCAACTCCTCCTTTAAAGAATAGTATCACCAAGCTTCTTGAAACTATTTTATGGGGGACAATTGCCTTATTTTTTTCGCACAACTAAAAAATGATTGACGAATGTTTAAGTGATCGATTATAGTAAATATATAATCAAATAGTGTTCTCCTAAAGGGGAGTAGCTTTAACAGCAAAGTCGTCATTTCGGAGATATTTGTCTCTCGGCTTTGTTGGCGAATGGTTTGTCATAATCGTTTAAACCGACAGTTAGCAAGACCTTTACCACTGCACTGGTAAAGGTCTTTTTGTTTGTTTTTAGGCCTTTACCAATATTGGTAAAGGCCTTTTCTATTTAGAGAGAATAAGGAAGGTGATGGAAATGTGATTTAAATGATTTCTGGAAAAGATAAAAGTTAATGATACGAACGAGGAGGAGAATGAACATGGATATTTCAATTTTATTAGAATATGGTTGGGTGTTACTTTTACTTATTGCTTTAGAAGGGCTATTAGCAGCAGATAATGCGCTTGTGTTAGCGATAATGGTAAAGCATCTCCCTGAAGATGAAAGAAGAAAAGCTTTATTTTATGGGTTAGCGGGTGCGTTTGTTTTTCGTTTTATTTCTTTGTTTGTCATTTCTTTTCTTGTCGATGTTTGGCAAGTTCAGGCGATCGGTGCCCTCTACTTATTATTCATCTCGATTAATCACATCGTTCGAAAGTTAGTGAAGAAAAATTTTGAAGAAGAGAAAGAGGAAAAACAGCCAAAAAAGCAGTCTGGTTTTTGGATGACTGTTCTCAAAGTAGAGCTTGCGGATATTGCTTTTGCAATTGATTCTATTTTAGCAGCTTTTGCCTTGGCAATGACGTTGCCGAACACTAATCTTCCTCATATTGGTGGAATGGATGGAGGAAAGTTTTTAGTTATTTTTGCTGGAGGTTTAATCGGAGTCATCATTATGAGATATGCAGCCAATTTATTTGTGAAGCTCCTCCATGCAAGGCCAGGTCTTGAGCTAGCTGCTTTTGCCATTGTAGGCTGGGTTGGGGTAAAACTGGTTGTATTAACATTAGCGCATCCGGATATTGCGGTCATCCCGTATGAGTTTGCTCACTCAACATTATGGAAGTTGATTTTCTATACTGTTTTAATTGGAATTGCAGCAGCAGGATGGTTTTTATCTAAGGATCATGAGGATGTCGAGAAGCAAACAACAAGAGCGTAAATATCTTTAGGGCAATGTCACATAATAACCCCTTGAAGGTCAGGGTATAGTAATAAGAGGTGACGGAGTTAAAATCTTGAACGCAAGCCTTCCCAACAGCAGTGCTAAGAAGTTCATGAAGGAACTGTTTAAAAAAAGAAGGCGAGAAAAAGTTCCTTCAAATGTACTAATTGATTATTGAAGGTACTTGTGCTCTTAAAGGCTATCCAATTTGGTAGGTGACTTTCTTGGGTGTTGAAATTTTTATTCTTGCTATACTTATAATTTTAAATGCATTTTTTGCAGGTTCTGAAATGGCGCTAGTTTCTTTAAGTGATAGTCGCCTCAAACAATTAGCTGAAGATGGGGATAAAAAGGCAAAATCGGTTCAGTGGCTTCTATCTGAACCGAGCCGATTTTTAGCTACCATCCAAATTGGCATTACTTTATCAACCTTAATGGCTAGCGCCTTTGCAACTCGGAATTTTGTGGGAATGATGTCAATTTCGTTAAATAAATATTTTGCGCCTGCCATTGATAGACAACTTCTCGAAGTGGTGGCAACGATCATCATTACATTAGTTTTGTCTTATTTCACTCTTGTTTTGGGTGAATTAGTACCGAAAAGACTGGCCGTGCACAAAGCAGAACAGATTGCTTTTTTAGCTACAGCGCCTTTGGCAATTTTGTCAAAAGTCATTTCACCGTTTGTTCAACTTTTAACCTTTTCCACTAATTTGATTGTACGGGTATTTGGCGTTGATCCAAATGTGGAGGAAGAAGAAGTGACGGAAGAAGAGATACGCATGATGGTCGATGTCGGTCAGGAAAGAGGAACTATTCAGGCAGCGGAAAAGGAAATGATTAATAATATTTTTGAGTTTGACAATAAAACGGTTTCAGATATTATGACACACCGCACTAATATTGTTGCCATTCCTCTTGATTTAAGCTTTCAAGAAGCTGTTCATGTTGCAAATGTTGAAAAGTACACGAGAATCCCAGTCTATGAAGAAAATATTGATCATATCGTGGGAATACTCCATGTGAAGGATCTTTTTACTTTTATAGAAAATGGTAGTCAGAAGCAATTTAATCTACAGGAGCTTATTCGGGAGCCTTTTTATGCTTTAGAATCTCTCCGAATTGATCATTTGTTTAGAGATATGCAAAAAAATAAGGTCCATATGGCAATTGCCATTGATGAATATGGTGGTACAGACGGAATCGTGACAATGGAAGATATATTAGAAGAAATAGTCGGGAATATTTTTGACGAATATGACGATCCTGAATTGGATCGGGAGGAAATTGAGAAAATTGCCGAGCAAGAGTACATGATGATCGGAACAGTCGATTTAGATGATGTAGAAGATATGCTAAAGGTCGATTTTCCGACTGAAGAATTTGATACTTTAAGTGGCTTTATTATTGGACAGCTCGGTTATATACCGGATCGTGAAGAAAGGCCAACAATTGAATACGAAAACCATCTTTTTGTAGTCGAGGAAATTAACGAACGGCGAATTGTGAAAGTGAAGGTTATCGTATTAGAAGGAGAAGAGCAGGAATAGCGGAGGAAAATTCCTGCTTTTTTTACTTTTTATTGACCAGTGGTTAAATATGTTTTAAACTGTTAGTATTAAAAAAGTTGTGAGGAGGATAATATGACACCGAGAAAGACTGTACAACAAGAATTAACAAAAGAAATGATAATGGATGCAGCAAGAGACCTCTTTTCTGAAAAAGGATACCAGCATGTATCAATGCGACAAATTGCGAAGGAATTAGGGTACAGTCATGGAGCGCTTTATTACCATTTTAAAAATAAGGCAGAGCTGTTTTATGCGCTAGTAGAAAATCATTTTTCCATGTTAAATACAGTATTAGATCAAATCATGAAAAAAGAGATGGAGCCCCGCGAGAAATTAAGGGAGATTTTTACCGGCTTTATCCAATTTGGATTAACCTATCAAAGCCATTATGAAATCATGTTTTTGATCAAAGATGAAGAGGTGAGAAATTTTATGAATGAGGAACCGAACCATACGTATGAAAAATTTGCAAAAAGTGTTTATTCTTTATGTGAAAAGAATGTTTCAATCCAAGATGTGTGGTCCATTTTCCTTTCATTACATGGTTTTGTCACACATTATTGCCGTCATGTAGTCGGGTATGAAGATGTGAAGGGCTTGGCTGAGGCCCATGCAAATTTTCTATTAAGAGCCATTCTCTAATTTTTTTTAGATATATTTAACCAGTGGTCAATAAAAGGAGGAAGAAGAATGAAAAAGGCACTTGTTTTAGGAGCATCAGGTGGGATGGGGTTTTCGATTGTTAACGAATTAATGGCTCGCGGAGTGGAGGTCACCGCATTTGCGAGAACAAAGAGTAAACTCGAATCCCTTTTTGGTGACGTTCCAAATTTGCATTTTTTTACAGGCGATATTTTTGAAGTTGAAGATATAAAGAGGGCAGCGAAGGATGTGGATGTTATTTTCCAATCGGCTAATATTCCATATCCTGAATGGGAAGAAAAGCTGGAGCTATTTATGAAAAATATTGTCCTGGCAGCCAAGGATTGTGGGGCAAAGCTTGCTTGTGTCGATAATATATATGCATATGGGCGCAGTGCTGGAGAGAAGGTTAATGAAAATTTTCCGAAAAACCCTCATACGAAAAAAGGACGTGTGCGCTTAAATGTGGAAAAGTTAATTAAACAATCAGAAGTGGATGCCCTAATTGCACACTTTCCCGATTTTTATGGCCCTAACGCACATAATACGCTGTTGCATTATACGCTTGATAGTGTTGTAAAAGGGAAAAAAGCCCTCTATCTCGGTGATCAAAATATTAAGAGGGAGTTTATTTTTACCCCTGACGGCGCTAAAGCAATTGTGAATCTAGCTTTTGATGAGAGAAGCTATGGTCAAAATTGGAATATTCCAGGCTGCGGAACGATATCTGGAAAAGAAATCATTGCGATTTTGCGGGAATTAACAGGCTATGCAAAAGGTGTTTCCACAGTTTCAAAGAATATGATTAAATTCCTCGGTCTCTTTAATCGATTTATGCGTGAAGTAGTGGAAATGTTTTACTTAAATGAAGAACCAGTTGTGCTTGATGGCTCTAAATATGAGCAAATGCTTGGTGAAGTTCCACGCACGTCCTATCAAGAAGGACTAAGGCGAACAATTGATTACATGAAAAAGCCATAAAAAGGTGCACCCCCTCCTTTTATTTAGCGCAACGTTACTATCGTGGATTGATGGAGGTTCAGAACGGAGTAAGTGTGTTTTTATCGTGGGTGTCATAGGAACAAAGAATGCTCAGCTCAGAGCAGTTTTGTGCTCATAAAGAGTCGATAAGGACAGAGATCGTCAAAAGCAAGCACCCCGTGACCGCAAGAAGGGCTCATGAGAACAAAGACCACCAAAAAAGAGCACTTCGTGTCCGCATGAAGGTTCCATGAGGACAGAGATCGTCAAAAGCAAGCACAGTGTGTTCTCATGAAGGGTCGATGAGGATAAGAAAAGCTTAAAATAAAGCAAATCCTGTCTTCATAAAGGACAAAGCACAGCCAGACAAGAGCAAGTTCTGTCCTCATGGGCAACTCCACAAGAAAGAGGATAGCGATCCGAGAGAAAAAAACAAATCAAAAAAGTTCTTTTATTCGAGCGGTCGAAAGAGTATGGCCTCACGAAAAGAACAGTTACTCCCATCGGAAATGCATGTGAGTAACTGTTCTTTTATCGAATTGCTGGGATTTTAATTTTTACATGAAATTCTTCATTCTTATGGGTGAAATCGAGAAAGCCTTGATGGTCTTGAACAATGTTATGGATAAGCTTTGTGCCGAGTCCTTCATGCCCATCCTCTTTTGTCGTATGCCCGTAAGAATCGTAGAGCTGATCGAGGATGGAGACAGGAATTGGCAAGCTATTATTTTTGCAAATTAAAAGGAATAGACCGCTTTTTTTATATAATTGTAGTGTTATATTGGCTTGCTTTCCGCGTGCTGTTTGCCATTCTTCACAGGCCTCAATGCTATTTGCTAACAGATTCCCCACTAATGTGACAATTTCTTTGTCGGCGAAAGGAAGGGAAGATAGCGGAACTTCAAGGTCATAAACAACTTCAATATTGGCAGATTTTGCTCTTTGATACATTTGATGCAGAATTCCTGCGACGCTGCCTTGTTCGCCTTTAATAGAAAGATTTGTTTCTTCATAGCCGTCTACCAAGTTTGTTAAATAAACTCTCGCTTCGGTATTTTGTTCTTTCTCTAGCAAATAATGGAGGGCAGAAATATGTTTTAAAAAGTCATGGCGTTCGCTCCTAACGATGCGAAAGGTTTCGTTTAATTGGTGCCGATATTCCTCAAAATCAGAAATTTCCTTTTTCATGAAAAAGAATATATGTGATAGCTTAAGCCGAATAAACTCGATGATTATAAAGCTAAGCAGTAAGATAATATGTACCCAAATAGAGGCTTCATGGAATTGCAATAAAAGAAGCACGACTTGGATGATTAGTAAAAGGCTGTTCACTGTGTTGTCGAGAGAGAAAATACGGATGATCATCTTCTTCTGTAATATGTAAGTAAAGAGGGCAGCTATGATGAATGCAGGGATAGGTGCTCCTGTTACAATGAAGAGATGAAGTCCTGCAAATAAAAAGAGCATCCCCCAATAAAGCTTGATTTTCAACTGTTTCACCTCTAAAAATAATTCTCTTGTAAAAAGTCAACTTTTTCCTTTGTGATCATAGCTTGTTCCTCTATTCCTTCGAAAGTTACAATATAGGAGTTTTTTGCATATAAGGAAAAGTTTTTAACGTAATGAATATTAATGATGAAAGAGCGATGAGAACGAATAAAGTCTCTTTCCCGTAATTCTCCTTCTAATTCATTTAATGTTTGATACGTTTTAATTGGACCTGAATTTGTAAAAATCGTCGTAGCACGTCCAGAACGCTCGATAAAAACGATATCTTTCTTTTGGATGATATGGATGTCATTTTTCCTCTTTATATAAAGCCTTCCAGCAATATCCGTTGATTTTGACTTTTCTAATAAACGTTCAACTGAATGGACAAGGCGTTCTTTCGAATACGGCTTCATAATATAGTCATGGACATTTAATTCAAATGCATGAACAGCATAGCCGCTGTTCCCCGTTACAAAAATAACCGCTATATTAAGTGCATGTGAATGGATAATATCTGCTAACTCGTAGCCGGAAAGACTAGGCATTTCAATATCAGCAATTAATAAGTCAATCGTTTCTTTTTTTATTTGTTCATAGGCCTCTTCTGCTGAAAGGGTGGCAAAAACAATTTCTACTCCTGCTATTCCCTCTATAATGCCCTTTAATTTATCCAAATCAATTGGACGATCATCTACAAGACCAATTCTCATTTATTTCGCCTCGCTGCAAATTTCTTGAAATGACAATTTATGAATCGTTTCTTTCCATTTTACCATCAAAAGATGAAAAAATGACCTTTTTACGACATGAAATGGAATATTCACGACATAAGTGAAGATTTCATTTCTTTTTGTTTGTATGATAAACACAAGAAATGAGAACGAGGTGGAAACGTGATGATAGAAATTCAAAAAGTAACAAAGCAGTTTCAAGATAAAAAAGTATTTTTTACTGCACTAAAACATGTTTCGTTTAAGGTGGAAGAAGGGCAAGTACTTGGGCTTCTTGGAGAGAATGGAGCAGGGAAAACAACGCTGCTAAGAACGATTGCAACATTGCTTACACCAACCGATGGTTCAGTCAAAGTAGCAGGATATGACACGACCAAAAATCCGGAAGCAATCAAAAAGCGGATAGGCGTCCTTTTCGGAGGAGAAACAGGATTGTATGATCGCTTAACGGCTCGAGAAAATTTAGAGTATTTTGCGACATTATACGGCTTAAGCAAGCATGAAACGAAGGTGCGCATTGATGAACTTTCGCGAATGTTTGGTATGCGGGATTACTTAAATCGTAAGGTTGGAGGATTTTCAAAAGGAATGCGGCAAAAGGTGGCGATTGCAAGAGCGTTGATTCATAATCCTGAGATTATCCTTTTTGATGAGCCGACGACCGGTTTGGATATTACATCTTCAAATGTTTTTCGCCAGCTAGTCCATCAGCTTAAACAGGAAGGGAAAACAATCGTCTTCTCCAGCCATATTATGGAGGAAGTGTCATTGCTCTGCGACTCTGTTGCGATGATGCATAAAGGCGAGCTTGTCTATCATGGTGGTTTGCAAGAGCTTTATAAGGAAGAAGGAAGCACTGATTTGAATTATATTTTCATGAGCAAACTTGTAAGGGGGAATGAGCATTATGCTTCTTAATACTTATTTAAAGGAATTAAAGGATTGTTTCCGTGACCGTCGTACATTACTATTAACTGTATTTTTACCAATTATTATGATGAGTGGTTTAACGCTATTTTATGAGAAACTGAGCTCGGATGGGGCAGATGATTCACTAACACTTGCCGTGAGTTCAACAATTTTAGCCGAAGAAGAAAATATTTTTGCTGTCTATGAAAATATTGAACTGATGAAAACTGCGGATCCAGAAGCTGCCGTCCAAGATGGTGAAGCACAAGCGGCATTATTGTTAACGGAAGGTTTTGTATCGAAGGTACAAGCTGGAGAAGCTGCGACGGCAACGATCGTTGGTGATTCATTTAGCCAAAACTCGGCTAATCTTATCAGCTTGGTAACCAATGCCTTAAATATTTACGAGAAAGCTGTTATTGATACAAGGCTACAGGAATCCGGAGTCGATTCGAACCTTGTTCACCCGTTTACGGTGGAACAAAAGGAACTTTCTGAAGAAAATTCAATGATTCAAATTTTAGGATTATTATTGCCGATGATTTTAGTAGTTGCCATCGGAGTTGGCGCTTCTCCAGCAGCGGCAGATCTTTTTGCTGGGGAAAAGGAAAGAAAGACGATGGAAGCGTTGTTGATGACACCAGTACGTCGTTCAACATTGCTTGTCTCAAAATGGTTGACGATTACCACGATAGGAGCTGTCACCGGACTTATTACCCTTTTAGTTGTCGTCTTAGAAATTACTTTTTTAACCGAAAATTTGAAACAGGCACTTACTTTTGATGAAAATATTTATTTAATTATATTAGTTGCCTTTTTGATTACGATTTTATATGCGATGTTTAATGCTTCAATCTTAATGATTACGAGTATTGTAGGAAAAACAATTAAAGAGGCGGGAAGCTATGCTTCACCCATCATGATGTTAAGTATTTTACCAATGATGCTTTTAACTAGTACAGGAGTTAATGAATTGACGATGCAGCATTTTGTTATTCCAATTTTAAACTTATATAGTTTAATAAAGGAGTTAATGTTTGGTGTAATTGATTTAGGACATATTCTTTTAGTAGTGGGAAGTAATGTTTTATGTATTATTGTCTTTTTCATCATTGGTCGAATTCTTTTCTTAAAGGATAAATGGGTGATGAACTAATTTACTGGAGCTGATTTTATGACACTATATCATTATTTAGGGGCGGATAAACCGCTCCTTTTAGGGAGTTTTGGGGAAAATTATACTTTAAAAAAGATGAGAGACATTCCAAAGCCAAAAAATAAACATGATTTGAGGAATGCTTTTGATTTATCCGATCTGGAAAACGAGTGGGTCAAGGTATACGAAACTGAAATCGATTTTGCCTTTATTACAGTTAGCGAGTTACGGGATACAACTTTAGCAAAGAATTTCCCCATCAATAAGAGTTATATATATGAATTAGACGGTTCTTTTCAGCTGACTGGGGAGGATTATTTTCAAAATCGTATTCAGTATCAATGCAATGAAAAATGTTTGAGAGAATTATTTGCTTATTTAAAGGAGCAATTGCAAGTGGGAGAAACAATTGAAGTTTATTCTTGCTGGGATTCAGAGGAAAATCAACCTCGGGATGAGCAACAGGACAGACAAATTGATATAAAGAAATTCAAAATTACCTATCCTTTTTGTTTTGAAGACAAGCAGCTGATTACATTTTTTACAACGTAATTAGCCGCTTGTCTCTCCTTATTTAAAAAAGCAACCGTTGAGGTCACTTTTTTTAGTCATTATTTATTTAACTTCATCCAGAAGGAATAATTAATAATTGAAGGTTTTATATTTGGTGCATTTTTTATTGACTTTATGTTTTGAATAAAATTGTTAAAGTTTTTAATATCTTTTAATGTTTCCATGTAACTGACTTCTTCGAACTGGTTAGCATGATGAAATTTAATGTAGTTGCAGCAAACCTTCTCGTCGATAAATTCAAGATACATGATTTTTGTGTGGTTAAACACATACGAAAAAATTCGATTAAGTGAGTTTCTCATTTCATCATTCATAGCGGATTGTGAATCCAAGTTAAATTGAGCACGTAATAAATCGTATCGTGTCGATTGAGTCAATACTTTCAAGATACATTCCCCTTTAACGAAATTATTAAGTTATTTGCAAAGCGGACCGTAATCAAGGAAGCAAATGATGTTCAACATAAAAAATCCCTCAACGCATGAGGGATCATAAAAACAACTATGTCTTTCTTCATGCAACTGGCTGGCATGGTATGTGAATACTTTAGCCCCTATAGCTTTGCGTCCCCATTTTTCAATGGCTTTGCCAAATTAACCTTATTTAATTGTCGAATCAATTTCAACTTGGTATATATAGGTCTATATGATTATTTTTGGAAAAGTCAACAACCTATATTCCTGCTGAAATAGAATCATTTATTGAACTATTATAACCTATAAACTTATATATTTCGACAGATATTGACTATTTTTTGGGGGTTTTTTGAAATTTTTTTTGAAATCAGTGCTTTTTTGTCGAAAATAGGCCTTAAGTGTGATTTTTGTCACTTAAGACCTATTTTTGTAAATGTGGAATGGATGAAAATTGACTCAGAAAATAGTAAAGTGAACAAGGCACTCACTAATCTTTTTAATAGGGTGCTGTTTGTCTATTTTCTATGCATTTTAAATTGTAAAAATAAATCGTTGTATAAGGCTAAGTTCTTCTTGCCAAGATTTTCATAGACCTCAAGCTTTTCTGTTAGTTCTGGTGATGGATAAAAGCGTTCATCCTCAACCATATCTTCTGGCATATATTGAAGAGCTTCTTTATTTGGTGTGGAGTAGCTTACCCATTCAGTGTTTTGGGCAGCAACCTCTGCATCAAGCATAAAATTAATGAACTGATGGGCACCTTCAATGTTTTTCGCTGTTTTAGGAATAACCATATTATCAAACCAAAGATTTGAACCTTCAGACGGAACGACATAATCAAGGTTTTCATTTTCCCACATCATATCTGCTGCGTCGCCAGACCAGACTAGGCCAATAGCTGCTTCTTCATTAGCGATGAGCATTTTAATTTCATCGCCAACGATGGCTTTAATATTCGGAGTGAGCGTATCAAGCTTTGCTTTTGCTTCCTCTAAATGGTCGACATTTGTATCATTTAAGGAATAGCCTAAACTATTTAAGCCCATGCCGATAATTTCTCGGGCGCCATCAATTAACAAAATCTCATTTTCAAATGCTGGATCCCATAAGTCATTCCAACTTGTAATCTCCATGTCACCAAGCATTTCCCGATTAAAAACAATACCGACGGTTCCCCAAAAATAAGGAACAGAATATTTATTGTCTGGATCAAATGGTAGATCGATGAAGCGCTCGTCAATATTTTTGAAATTTGGTAGCTTCGAATGATCCAATGGTAGCAACAAGTCTTCCTCCAGCATTTTTGCGATCATATATTCAGATGGGACAGCGATGTCATACGTTGTACCACCTTGTTGAATCTTTGTTAACATTGCTTCATTTGAATCAAAGGTTTCATAAATGACTTTCATCCCTGTTTCTTCTTCGAAACGGTCAATTAAGTCATCGTCAATATAGTCTCCCCAATTATAAATGGTTAATGTATTGCCGCTTGAGAAGCCTACCGCTGAATTTAAACGATTGATTGCAAATAGCAACAGCAGGGATGCAATCACGACTGCTGCAAAAACACGGATTAGTTTGTTCATTTGCGAATCCCTCCAACCTGAGCCTTGTTACGTTGCGTAATAAAGTAATAAATCACGACAAGGAGAATGGTAAACAAGAACAGTAATGTAGAGAGAGCGTTAATGTTTAATGATATACCTCTGCGCGCTAAAGAATAAATTTCCACGGAAAGAGTGGAGAATCCATTTCCAGTTACGAAAAATGTTACGGCGAAATCGTCGAGTGAATACGTTAATGCCATAAAAAAACCAGCAAATATCCCTGGTGTTATAAAAGGCAAAATGACCTTCGTCAGCACGTTCCATCTACTTGCACCAAGATCCCGTGCGGCATCAATTAATGTAGGGCTCATCTCCATTAATTTTGGCAGAACCATTAACACGACAATGGGAATGCTAAAGGCAATATGGGAAAGCAAAACGGAATAAAAGCCGAGCCTAATTCCAGCCATTGTAAATAGGATAAGGAAGGACGCTCCGATAATAACATCTGGGCTGACGATCAAGACATTATTTAATGAAAGAATTGTGTTTTTCGCCCGGCGTTTTTTAACTTGATAAATGCTTAGCGCTCCTAAAACACCAATGATCGTTGAAATTAATGCGGATAAAAGCGCGATCACAAGCGTGTTTAAGACTATAATTAATAGTCTTGTATCCTGAAACAATTCTCGATACCAATCCAATGTAAAGCCTTCGAAGTTGTACATTGTTCCACCGCTGTTAAAAGAGTAGAACACCAAGAAAAAAATCGGTGCATAGAGAATGAAAAAGATGATAAATAAAAAGATTTTTGCTAAAGGGGATATGTTTCTCTCCAACTTATATACCCCGCTTTCTAGTACCTGTTATCGTCATAAACAGAAACATAATAATAATTAAGAAAACCGCAATCGTTGAACCCATGCCCCAATCCTGTGTGACAAGAAAATGCTGTTCAATTGCTGTACCTAATGTAATCACGCGGTTTCCAGCGATTAAACGTGTAAGCATAAATAGAGATAACGCAGGAATAAAGACAACCTGACAGCCCGCTTTTACGCCATCGAGTGTTAAAGGGAAAATGACGCGGCGAAATGTTGTCCATCTTGATGCCCCTAAATCGTTCGCAGCATCAATTAATGTTGGATTTAATTCATTTAAAGCATTAAAGATCGGTAAGATCATAAATGGAATAAAGATATAAACCGATACAAAAATAAAGCTAAAATCCGTAAATAATATTTGCTGTGTCCCGATTCCAACTGCTTCTAAAAAGTTATTTGTCACACCGTAAGTACCAAAGATGCCAAGAAATGCGTAAGCCTTTAATAGTAAGTTGATCCAAGAAGGAACGATAATTAATAAGAGCCATAATTGCTTATGCTTTGTTTTCGTTAGTAAGTAAGCCGTTGGATATGCGACCAATAACGAAAATAGGGTGATTAAGAAGGCATACCAAAAGGAACTTAATGTCATCTTCAAATACACAGGTGTGAAAAAATTCTGGTAGTTTATAAGCGAAAAATTACCTTCAATATCAAAAAAGGAATAATAAAGGACAAGAATAATCGGCGCAATAACAAATAAGGCAATCCACAATGCGTAAGGGACCATATATAGATTGCGGGTGAGCTTATTCTCCATCGCTATCGTCTCCATCGCCATAAGCTTCTAATCGTTTATCAAATTCCTCTTCTGTTTCTCCTAAACGCATAACGTGAATGGCCTCAGGGTCAAAGTAAAGGCCGATTTCATCGCCAACATTTGCTGCCTTTGTAGAATGGACAAGCCATTCATTGCCGTCCTTATCATAGCAGCTAATCTCATAATGAACGCCGCGGAATAACTGCGAATCGACACGCACTTGCAGTTTTCCTTTATCGAAGCTGGTAATTTCTAAATCTTCAGGACGGATGACAATTTCAACTGTTTCATTTTTGTCCAATCCTTGGTCTACACACTCGAACTGTTTGCCGACAAATTCGACAAGATAGTCATCGAGCATTCGTCCTTTCAAAATATTAGACTCTCCGATGAAGTCGGCAACAAAACGGTTAATGGGCTCATCATAAATATCTTTTGGTGTGCCGCTTTGTTGAATTTTTCCTTCGTTAATGACAAATATTTCATCTGACATGGCAAGTGCTTCTTCTTGATCATGGGTAACAAAAATAAAGGTGATTCCGAGTCGTTGTTGCAGCTCGCGCAGCTCATACTGCATTTCATAACGGAGCTTTAAATCAAGTGCTGAGAGCGGTTCGTCTAAGAGAATAACCTCTGGTTCATTCACAATCGCTCTAGCAATGGCGACACGCTGTCTTTGACCACCTGACATTTCTTTAATTTCTCGATTCTCATAGCCCTTGAGGTTCACAAAGCTAAGAGCTTCCTTTACCTTTTGATCTATGTCAATTTGGTTCATCTTTTTTATCCGTAATCCAAATGCAACATTTTCGTACACATTTAGATGAGGGAAAAGAGCATAATCTTGAAAAACCGTGTTCACCTGTCTTTTGTTGGCAGGGACATCATTGATCTTTTTTCCATTAAAGTAAATCTCGCCCTTTGATGCTTCAGTAAATCCAGCGATTAAACGCAAAATCGTTGTTTTTCCACAACCTGACGGACCAAGTAGTGTGTAAAATTTCCCGCGTTCGATCTCAAAACTTACATCATTAAGGACTGGTGGATCGTCATCATATTGTTTTGTTACATGTTGAAATTGAATAATCGTTTCGTTTTTCAAAACATGGCAACCTCCCTCTGGCAAAAATTTATAAAGCCTATGATACGATTGACTTTGAATCTATTAATGAGAATTAATTCCGATTCGGAATAATTATACATGAAATGCAACTATATGCCATATTTTTCGCGAAAAATGTTAAAACCTTTTTTTGGTTTTGATGGTCTAATATGTACAGAGTAGGGGGGAATGAGTTGGAGACGAATGAACAGCTTGTCACAAAAGCGATTGCAGGAAATGAAGCTGCTTTTATAGAGCTGATGAAAATGTACAAAATAGATTTATATAAAACCGGACTATCCTTTTTAAAAAATGAAGAAGAAGCACTTGAGGCTATTCAGGAAGTTACGTATCGGGCCTACAAAAATATTAGAAAAATAAGAGAACCAGCTTATTTTAAGACATGGTTGATGCGAATTATGATCAATCATTGTCAAGATCAACTGAAGAAAAAGAAGCGAGAAGTCTTGAATGAGGATTATATACAAGCACAAGGAGTGTCAGAGTCTCATGCAGCTTTGGAAGTAGAGGACGTGTTGCAAAGCTTAGATTCACGGTCTCGAGAGCTGCTTACTCTTAAATATCTACATGGATTGAAAATAAAGGAGATTGCCTATGCCATGGATTGTCCAGAAGGGACGATTAAGACGTGGCTTCACAAAGCGTTGCAAGAGATGAGAACGAAATTTTCCGAGGAGGGAGAGAACTAGCATGTTTTCGAATGAAGAGGAAAAGCTCATGAAATACAATCAAAAGTTGGAGCAATTAGCCTTGAGTGAGGATAAGCTTGATGAAGCCATTGTAGCTGGTTTCCGCAAAGCAAAATTTGATAAGAAAAAGCGAAAAAAATGGTGGTTGAATGCTGCGGTGGTTGCTGCTTTAGTTTTCCTTTTTTTCACGTCTATTCGCGTGTCACCTGCATTTGCGAACTATATTGCTGAGATTCCTGGAATGGAAAAGATTGTCGAATTGATCCGCCATGATAAAGGGATAATGACGGCGATTGAACATGACTATTACGAGCCGATTGAAGTTTCGGAGAAAAAGAATGGCATGGAGATAGTCATCGATGGGGCAATTGTGGATGAGCATGGATTGGTCCTTTTTTATACGATAAATTCTGAACAGAAGCAGACGGAAATCATGATGGAAAATGTCGTATTGAAAAATAGGAAAGGGGAAGAAATGGAGTATGGCTCAGCCTCCTTTGGCGCCCCTCATTATTCCGAAAAAGGGGAGAAAGTCTTTAATGGCACGATTGAATATTTCTTCGAAAAACCATTTGCTGAAAGAGAGTTGCAACTCGAGATAGAATTGAAAGGTGATACGTACATCCTTCCTTTTACTTTAAAAGAAGAGATTAAAGCGAAAAAGACGTATGAGATTAATCAAACAGTAACAATCGAAGGACAGAAAATTCATTTAGTAGAGGCGACTGTTTATCCGTTAAGGGTTGGTGTCCATGTCAAACTGGATCCGAACAACACGAAGAAGCTATTGGAGTTTGAGGATCTCCGCCTAGTCGATGGGAATGGAGAAACGTGGTCAAAAATCAAAAATGGAGCTACTAGAAAAATACTGTCGGAAGATGAATGGATTATCTATTTGCAAAGCAATTATTTTAAGGAGCCGTCAGATCTTTATCTTGCTTTCAATAAAATTCAAGCTCTTGATAAAGAAAATAGTTCGCTTGTTATTGATGCGGAAAAGGAAGAAATCATCGAACAGCCAAAGGGAAATAAATTGAGAGATCTCACTGTATCCACAAATGAGATCAGGGTTAACTTATATACGGAGAAAGAATTTCCCTACGGAGTTTTTAATGAAGTAGTTAATGGAGAAGGAAAGAAAATCGATATTGACTCAAGCTTTTGGTCTGGATATCGTGATGAAGGATATGCAGTAATTGGGGTGCAAATTCCCCATTTAAAAAGCCAACCTAATCCGCTAACGTTAGAACTCTCCTTCTTTCCAGAATGGATTCATGGAGAAGAGAAAATCAGGATTAAATAAATCAAAGCCGTGGCAAAGCAGTCACGGCTTTTTAATATCGTTTCTTTAAGTTTTCTTTCATTAATTTTGCAATCTCCTGTTCATCTGTCCGTAAACTTTGTTCCAGGTTAGCTGCGACAAGACGTTGTCTCTCTTCCGGATGATTCTGACTTAATTTTGCTTTTCCTTTCATTTTATTGATTTTTATTTTAAATCCTTGAATTCCTTTATTCATGCTAGAAAGAAAAGCGTCATCTATTTCTTCTAAATGATACGAGCTATTAGAAGGTTCGTATTTTGACACCATTTCATAGAGAGAATGGTTTAATTCCGCTTCATGTTCAATGAGTTCAACCTCTCCGTATACGTGAACCGCTACGTAATTCCATGTTGGAACAGCTCGGTTCGTTTCGTACCAGGACGGTGAAATATAGCAATGGGGACCATGGAAAATAGCTAAGACTGTCTGAGCTTTGATGTCCTTCCATTGTGGATTAGGTCGGGCAAAATGTCCATATAAATAGGTGTTATCCCTGTTCAATATGAGTGGTAAATGAGTAGCTACCGGGATGCCATCATGGATTGAAAAGAGTGTTGCAAAGCTATAATCTTTTATTATGGAAATCATAGTAGCTTTATCGTCAATTTTGAAATATGAGGGAATATACAAGTGATTTCAGCTCCTTTCACTTCATTGATTATTCGGTAGTCCTGATTGAAATTCCTGTTTTTATAGATGAAGAAAAATTTTAAAGAAAATCTATTGACCTTTACGTTACGTCAAGGTTTATCGTGTAAACAGAAGGAGGTGAACGATTGTGGAATATACGGTGCAGAAATTGGCTCAATTGGCTGGAGTCAGTTCTCGGACACTACGTTATTATGATCAAATCGGGATATTGACACCGGCAAGAGTTAATTCATCGGGATATCGCATCTATGGTCAAAAGGAAGTAGATCGATTACAGCAAATCCTGTTTTATCGTGAATTGGGCATAGCGTTAGAGACGATTAAGGAAATCATGACTGCACCTTCTTTCGATGCTGAAAAAGCATTAAAAGAGCATCGAGAACAGCTTCTTGAAAAAAGAAAGCAGTTGGATTTACTCATCACAAATGTTGAGAAAACCATTGCTTCAACAGAAGGGAGAATGGATATGAGCGATCAAGAAAAATTTGAAGGCTTTAAGAAGAAAATGATTGATGAGAATCAGCGTAAATACGGGAAAGAAATTCGTGAAAAATATGGGCAAGAAACGGTGAATCAATCAAATGCAAAATTGATGAATATGAGTCAAGAGGATTATGAGGCTGTGACAAAGCTTGAAGCGGAAGTAAGGGAAGCTCTGGCGGAAGCATTTGCAACAGGAGATCCTGCAGGTGAACAGGCTCAAAAGGCAGCGGAACTGCATAAGCGCTGGCTCACCTATTACTGGACAGAGTACAGTAAGGAGGCACATGCAGGGCTTGCTCAAATGTACGTCGATGATGAAAGATTCACAGCATACTATGATAAGGAACAGCCTGGTATGGCAGCGTTTCTAAGAGATGCCATTCATATTTATACTGGGCAAAAATAATGACTGAAACAATCGATTGGGGACGCCTGATCGATTTTTCGTTTATAATAAAGATCAGTAAACTTGTCTTGAAGGTGATTATATCAAAAAAGTAACTAATTTTTTATTGATCTGTGCAGGGTTTGTAAGTTTAGGAATTGGGCTGTTAGGGATCATTTTACCAGTTATCCCGACGACACCTTTGCTGCTATTAGCGTCCTATTGTTTTGTAAAAGGATCGAAAAAATTTGCGGTATGGTTTAAAGGAACGACGATATATAAGAAGCATTTAGAGGAGTTTGTGACCAATAAAACGATGACTCTTAAGCAAAAAATAGCGTTAAATTTGTTTGCTGACAGTATGATTGCGATTGCTTTCTTTACTGTCGATAAATGGTATGTAAGAGTAGTTCTCATTTTAGTTGTCATTTATAAATACTATTATTTTATAACGAAAATTAAGACAGTCAAGGCCAAGAAATAAGAATGCAGGGCTTTCATATAGCTTACAAGTAACTTGGCTTGAACAACATTGTTGAGGCAAAAGCTCCGTATAAATTGTAAAGCAGGGTGAAGAGAATGTTCGTTGGTCGTGCGTTATATATATTAGGGTTGGCGTTTGTATTATTTAGCAGCGTTTTAGTCGTGATGTCGATTTTTTCAAAACATGGTGGAGAAACAGTAGTTCCATTATTCGCATTGCTGAATGGATTGATTGCAATGGGGATTGGAGAGCTGGTTATCGATCTGAATCATCGAAAAAAAGATGAGAAGAAATAATAGATTTCAATCATATGTTCTGCATGAAAAGACAAGTCTAAAGTTTAATTAGCTTGTCTTTTTTGTACGTTTTTTTCACTGTAACCGTTGATAACCAAAGCAGACACAGAGTATGAGCGCATTTGTTTTCTTTTACCTCTTCCCGTAATCGTATGCCTGCTCCCTAAGAATAACCATACTCCAGTGTGTTTTTGAAAACATGCACAAAATAGATTCTTTACGTGTATATCGAGGTATAAAAGAGAAAATAATTATCTTATTACTAAGTTAACAATATTTCCCAAAATGAAAACAAATGGTAAATTTGTATAATATGTGAAAGTTATAGTAGACTGGTTGAAATATCCAATAATTCCGTAATAATTAGAGGAAAGGAAATAATCTATAGAGGGGCAAATCCTACGTGCTTTTGCAAAGAACGCAGTAATTCCAATTTTTGATGAAGACCAAGAAATGGAATAAATCGTATATTACTATCTCTCATGACGAAGATTAAAGTGGAGTGCAGACATTGTTCTAGAAGAAGTAGAAGTGGAAATGTAACTCGTTTTATGAAAAAGTGAGCTAATTTGAGCTGACAATTAAATTTATCAACTTTTCAAACTAGATGAATGGAGGTAGGAGTATGAATATAAAAATAGCAGTAATTTTATGTGTTATTAGTTTTATTGCCATAGTAATAGATGGAGATTTTAACCAATGGCAGCTCGGTTCTTTTTTTGTCATCGTTTTAGCTTCTTATATTATTTATAAAAAAAGACATCGTTCCTTCTAAAGGAGAGAGTACAGTACTAAAGGCGAAATTTGAATGGATTAAAACATAGGATGAAATCGCAAGTAAAAAAGAAAAAACGACTTACATTTAAAGGATTTAAATGGGAGTCGTCTTTTTTATAAGTACGGAGTTTTATTAGCCTTGCACAATACTGAATTGTTGACACTCGAATATTTAAACAAAGGAAATTAAAAATTGACGATGGTAAAAGATCTATATCCAGCCTTACAGTCAACTTTAAGATTTTTCCGTTTATGCTAATCAAATCAAAAATTGATAGCACATTGCTATTTCATTGTTTTGGTCAGAGCTCATCTTGTTGTAAGACGACGAGCTTTTTCAAATTTCTTTTGAGTAATTTGTTTTTCATCGGTTCAAAAGAACACAGTATTCTATTTTATCCCCTTCATAAATCCTTGGATTTTTGGAGCAAATAAGAAGAGGATGACGGCTAAAACGATGGAGACTCCGCCAATTACACCAAAGTAGACCATTTCTGTTTCCGGTGTATAGAATTTTACAACTTGCGCGTTAATGGCCTGTGCTGCTGCGTTGGATAGGAACCACAGGCTCATCGTTTGTGCTGAGAAAGCGGCAGGTGCAAGCTTTGTCGTTGCTGAAAGTCCAACCGGTGATAGGCATAATTCTCCTAATACAACAATGAAATAACTAAGCACTAGCCATAATGGATTAACGAGTGCATCCGTACCTGCGAAATAACCAGGTATAAGAATGACGATGAATGATAGACCGGCAAATAATAGCCCAAATGAAAATTTTTGAGGAATGGTTGGCTGTCGTTTCCCAAGCTTGACCCACATCCAAGCAAAAATAGGAGCTAAAGTAATGATGAATAATGGATTTAAAGATTGAAACCATGCTGGTGAAATCGAAAATCCAGCTATTTCAAGTTGTGTACGTTTGTCCGCATAATTAGCTAAAATGGTAGAGCCTTGTTCTTGAATGGCCCAAAACATAACAGAGGCAATAAATAACGGAATATAAGCCAATAATCTAGAACGCTCTACTGATGACGTTTTCTTGCTTCGGTACATCACTGTAAAATATAGAATTGGTAAGCCAATCCCTAATATTCCAATCAATGCAACAAAGCTATCGAACGTAAGTAGTCCCATTGGAATCGCTACAGCAATAGCGATGGCAAGAATGATTGCCGATAATCCGACAATCGTAAATGTCTTTCTCTTTTCCGTAGCTGTCATTGGATTAGGAACGATTGTACCAGCAAGCCCAAGATTCTTTTTCTTTGTAAAAACAAACAGAAGAAGTCCAATAAACATTCCGATCGCTGCGATGGCAAAACCTAAATGGAAGTCATGCTTCATTCCGATTTCACCGACAATAAGTGGTGAAAGGAATCCACCAAGGTTAATTCCCATATAGAAAATACTAAAGCCAGAATCCCGACGATTGTCTTGTTCGCTGTAAATGTCCCCGACAACACTAGAAACATTTGGTTTCAATAATCCTGTACCGAGTACAATTAAGACCATAGAAATAAAGAATAAAGTTAGATTTCCAGGTACAGCGAGAGCAATATGACCGAGCATAATCAAAATTCCGCCGTAAAAAACCGCCTTAGATGTTCCCAATATGCGGTCAGCTAGCCAACCACCGATGATGCCAGACATATAAACGAGTGATCCATAGATAGACATAATCGACAGTGCTGTTGTCTGATCGAGCCCGAGGCCGCCTTTGGAAACCTCATAATACATATAATAAACAAGGATTGCTCTCATGCCGTAGTAAGAAAATCTCTCCCAAAATTCTGTAAAAAAGAGGGTAAACAAACCTTTAGGGTGACCAAAAAAGCCCTTTTGAGGAACGCTCTCCACAATTTTCTGTTTTATTTCATTACTCATATTGAATCCTCCTTAACATTATTCTATGATACTTTTAATAGTTTTGTATTGTCAAAATAATTTGTTGGATTAGGAGTAAATTCCTATTTTTAAAGGGTTTTCAATGGTATAATTGTAATAAAAAGGGATATTTATTATATTTTAAAATAATAATTATCAAGTAATAGTAATAATTGTTTTTCCATTTCCTTGGCTGGCAGTATTAAAATTCAATCGATAAATGTAAAATGAAAAAAGAATCATGAGGAGGAGAGAAAATGAGAGTTGGCGAAGTAAAGGAAATTGTACGACATCCTGTAAAGTCCTTTCGTGGTGAAAATGTTTCAAAAACAAAGGTTTTATCTTATGGACTATATGGGGATCGAAGCCATGCTTTTTTAGATCATTCGAGGCCGGGAAAATACTTAACTCTTACTCAAATTCCACAGCTTGCAAACTATCATGCTTCATTTACCGGAGAAGAAAGTTTCGAGAGTTTTCCAACATTATCAATAAAATCCCCGACAGGCCATGTTTACAATTGGGGAGAGGAAGAACTAAAAGAAGAATTAGAGAGAGTGTCTAATCGGGAAATAACTCCAGTTCAATATTCTCCTTTATCTGTGCCAATTGGAGCTATTGAGGAAGAGCATCTGCTCATCACAACAGAAGCATCGTTGACAAGGATATCTGAAGTATGGGGCAAGCACGTCGACTATCGAAGGTTTCGTCCTAATTTAGTGTTTTCCTTAGATGAGAATGAAGCATTTATTGAAGAGACATGGTTTGGCAAGAGGTTAAAAATTGGTGAGGTTGAAATCATTGTGAAACGACATTGCGAGCGGTGTCAGATTATCAATATTGATCCAAATAACGGTAATTTGGATTCATCCTTATTAAAGACAGTTTATAAAGGAAGAAATAACTATTTTGGTGTGTATGCTTCTGTCATAAAAACAGGAAATATTGCCGTAGGTGATGATATTTATCTTTTCGATTAGCTTTGTTAAACAATATGGTTGATTAAACGATTTTTGGCTCATTTTGTGTGAAACTTTAGTTTCACACACCTTTCAGTTATACTGAAAGGTCTTCTGATTCCATGAAGCGATGTGAGAAAACAAGTTTTCTCTATCGCTTCATGGAATCAGAGAGAAAATGAGCCAAAAATCAATACCGACATATAACAAAGCTTTTCGATTAAAAATGAAAGAGGAACGTTTGCTACACTGTTCCTCTTTCTATCAGCTTTGCTTCCATTTCTATTGAAGATATTTCTTCATTGATTGCTTGCAGAAATAGGCTTTTTCCTATCTCTTCAATTGGGATTTCAATCGTTGTAATTCCTAACATTTTAGCAATTGGTTGATTATCAAAGCCAATAAGGGCTAGTTCGTCAGGGATTGCAATTTGCTGGTTTTGACAATAAGCAACGATTCCTGCGGCGACTTGATCTGAGGTAACAAGCAATGCGCTCGGAGGATCTGACATTGCTTGGATGCTTTGCACCACTTGTGCACCGTCCTCTAAGTGGTAGCAGCCAGTAATAATATAGTCTGGATTATTAGGGAGCTGATATTTTTTTATGAAATCGGCGTATGCAGATTGTCGTTCGTGGCTATTTGTTCCTGTTTTTCTCCCAAGTGTATAACCTATCCGTCGATGCCCTTTCTCATATAAATAATCTAATGCTTTCATAAATGTTTGATAGTGGTTAACGAAAGTGGCTGCAAGATGAGTATCCTCGACCTTTTCGCAAAGAACAATCGGACCATAGGAGAGATACTCTTGAATAAGCGCTAAGTTGCAGGTTCTGGAGCAGATAATTAATGAGTCGATTTGTTTTTGTTTAAGCATTTGCAGCGCTTCTAGCTCCCGGCTTTCGATATAATTGGTTTGGAATATGATGAGCTTATAGTTATGTTCAAGGGCCTGATTGGCAATGCCTTTTAACAACTGTCCAAAATAGGGAAGATCGGTAAAAGGAAGAACGACGCCGACGAGCTGTGTTTTCCCTTTGCTTAAGTGAACTGCATTGATATTTTGTTGATAATTGCATTTTTTAATTGCTTCTAAGACGGCCAGTCTTTTTTCTTCCTTTACGTAGGGATGGTTATTCAATACCCGAGAGACAGTTGAAACAGAAACATTGGCCATTTTAGCTAAGTCTTTAATATTTGTCATAAACTTCACCTTTAAAGTTGTCGTTTTTGAGTAATCATTTCTTATCATTAAAATAATCATCAAAATTCTCAAATGGATGAACACCCAGCGATTGGCCAGAGGCCTTCAAACAATAATACGAAGAAGATAAAATAATAATACAAAGAATGATTAATCCTAGCATCACATCTACGCCTCCTTATCCTTTATAATAAGAGCGTAAATGATGAAACGCGTTTCATGTCAAACCGGATATCAAAAAAACCAATGGCTATTTTAAAGAGTTGCTAGCTGTTTATGAAGGGCCTTCAATTCTTCTTCAATTTCACTAATTTGCTTTTCAAGTGGGGAAAGCTTTCCTTGCACAAACTCCAATTTTTCCAGATCGTTTTGCAAGCGAGTATATTCATACTTTAATTCTTGAATTTTATATTCAATCTCTTTTTTCTTCATCATTAGCACCTCGATTCTAATTATATACATAACATATATTTTGCCTTCCGTCATCGTTGATGTCGATGGGCAGTTGTTTCGGCGAAAAGTGAAAATACGTTTGAATGGTTTCAACCTCTGGGAGAAAATATTCTTCCTTTATTGAATTAGAGTGAGCTGCAGCCAAGAAAGATATTCTTTATTGCTCATTACTGTCTTCATCTAAAACATACTGATTTCGCCCAGCTCCAATTCCTGCTAACGTCATGATAACCGTAATGGCCATTAACAATAACAGGGCAGCGCTCCATGAGTGAAAGATGTCAAAAATAAACCCTAGGAGAATGGGACCTATCGCTGCTAATAAGTAGCCGATCGACTGCGACATGGCAGATAAGTTCGCGGCCTGTTCTGCATTAGCAGCTCGTAAAACCATCAATGTCAAGGCAAGGCTTATAGCAGCGCCTGTTCCTATTCCAATCGAAATGATCGCAAGGGTGAGGAGCAGAATATGGCCGCCAATAATGAGACCAACTAGGCCGCTCATGCAAAGGACGCCGATCGCAATGACAATTCCTTTTTGCGTGGCAACACGGTCGGCGATAATCGGAATGATGAAATTAGCCGGAATTCCAGAAAACTGTAGAATTGAAACCATCCAGCCTGCTGTAGAGATACTTATTCCATGACTATAGAGCATCTCCGGAAGCCAAGTGATGAAACAAAAGTATATCGTCGACTGTAAGCCCATAAATAATGTTACTTGCCAAGCAAGTCCGGAGCGGAGCATGGAAGAATGTGGTGCTTTCATATGGAATGAGGAGTTCAAATGATTTTCTTTACGCTTGCTTTGCAACGTCCAAATAAATAATGCTGGAATGACTAAAATCAGCCAAATGCGCAAGGAGCCTTGCCAGCCTAAATAGAAACTGTCAGCTAATGGGACGCTGATTCCAGGGGCAATGCCAGCCATTGCTCCCATAGAAACGGTATACATCCCCGTCATCAGGCCAATCTTGGTGGGGAAGCTTTGCTTTACAATTCCAGGTAAAATGACGTTGCAAATGGCTACTCCAAGCCCGATAATAGCGGTGCCTAAAAATAAGGTGAACACCATTCCGCTTGAGCGGATAAATAAGCCAATACCTAAAAAAATGAGAGCAGTCAGAATGGTAGCTTCTTTGCCAATCTTTTGCGAAATCTTAGGCGCTAATGGCGAAAGGAAGGCAAATGCGAGCAGGGGGAGTGTTGTGATGAATCCAGCTAGACTATTAGACATTCCGGTATCTTCGCGAATGAAACTGATCAGTGGTCCGACTGACGTAATAGCAGGCCTTAAGTTAAAAGCGACAAAAATAATCCCTGCAATGAGAAGGGGATTTTTTGCAGCATGAACTTTAGATGATAGTGCATGAGCCTTTTCCATGTAAAAGCACTCCCGTATATAAGTTATAGATATTTTATAATAATTCTGATTATTAAAAAATCATGATGTTACTTATACAGCAACAGCGGATCAATAGCGAAGCTTTTAAGCTTCGCTATTGATCGATGATCATGCTTTTTCTTCAAATAACCGGAGAATTTCAATCATGACTTTTGTTGCCTTTTCCATGTTATCAACGGAAATATACTCAAACTTCCCGTGATAATTTTCTCCACCTGTAAAAATATTAGGAGTTGGCAAGCCCATATAAGAAAGTTGCGACCCGTCTGTTCCGCCGCGAACAGGTTCAATGACAGGTTCAATACCGAGATTGGTCATCGCTTCGTGGGCAATATCGACAATCTCCATGACCGGTTCAATTTTTTCCCGCATATTGTAATATTGGTCGTTCATATCAAGAATGACTTTATCTTGACCGTATTTTCCCCGCAATTCCTCAACAATGTTTACGATCGTTTTTTTCCGCTGGTTAAAATTGTCCCGATCGAAATCACGAATGATGTAATAAAGAGTTGTTTGTTCAACATCACCATTGACAGAGAGCAGGTGGTAGAAGCCTTCGTAGCCTTCTGTATACTCCGGAGCTTCATTTGCAGGAAGCTTGCCGTTAAATTCCATCGCCATTTTTCCGGAGTTGATCATCTTACCTTTTGCAGTTCCTGGATGGATGTTGTTGCCTTTAAAGGTGATCTTCGCATAAGCAGCACTGAAGCTTTCGTATTGAAGCTGTCCGAGTGGTCCGCCATCCATCGTATAGGCATATTTTGCGTTAAACGCCTTGACATCAAATTTATGAGGTCCTCTGCCAATCTCTTCGTCAGGAGTAAAGGCAACCCGCACTTTTCCATGTTTAATCTCAGGATGTGCTAATAGGTATTCAAGTGCTGTCATTATTTCGGCGATGCCAGCTTTATTATCCGCTCCTAAAAGGGTCGTTCCATCTGTGGTAATTAAAGTGTGACCTATGTATTTTTTTAGATTTGGGTAATCTTGAGGTGATAGGATGACGTTCAATTCTTCATTCAGGATAATTTCATTGCCATCATAGTTCTCGACAATTTGTGGATTTACGCCTGCCCCAGTAAAATCAGTGGCTGTATCTACATGAGCTAAGAAGCCTATTGTCGCCACATTCTTTTCGGTGTTTGCTGGTAGTGTCGCCATCACATATCCGTTTTCATCGATTGTGACCTCACTCATGCCAATAGCCTTTAGCTCTTCGACAAGCATATTGGCAAGCTCAAGCTGTCCTGATGTTGAAGGGCATGTAGTTGAATCTTCATTTGATTGAGTATCCACCTTTGCATATCGAATGAGCCTCTCCATTAACTTTTGTTTCATTTTTTCAACCCCTAATCGTTATTTTGCAGATCGGTGCAATTTATAAAATATTGTGATAAAAGTGTGAAATCTGTTTTCATTATACTACTTTTTGTTATAGTTGAAACTTTTCCAGCGTGCTGCCGAAAAAAGAAAAAATTTTGTTCAAAACTACATCTTATCTATTGTTGCTCGAATTGACGAACGGATGATATCGATCACACCGTAAAAATCTAAAAGCAGTTATGATGAAGATGTCAAAGCTCATAAGGAATAGAAAGGTGTGCATGTCAGTGAAACAAGCTAATCTTCAAGAATATATTGAGTATAGCCCAAATAACTTTACGAAGCGGATTGTGTTTAAAGAAGGAGAAAGTACCGTTTTTGTCCTTAATTTTACAGCGAATCAATCTTTACCAAAACATAAACACCCTGGAACGAATGTTTATTTGCTCGTTCTTAGTGGCGGAGGCACCTTCACAATTGATGGGAAGGATGTAAAGGCAAAGGTCAATGATGTAATCGTTGCTGGTGGAGAAGAAGAGTTTGCCTTTGTCAATGACACAGGTGAAAATACAAGTTTATATGTCATGTTAAATAAAATCCCAAGCGAGCAATATGTTCAAAATATATAAAAGGGCAAGTGGGGAATTTATAAATGTAACGAATCTCAATAAAATTGAGATTCGTTACATTTTTTGGTTGTCTAGCATACATTGTCAAATATTTTTTTAAGTTTTTAGGAGCTAAATAATGAAATTAAGTATACTGAACATGATGTCAATATTTAGTAATACTAATGATGATAAAGGGTGTAATTAATTATATTTTCCGTTAAATTCCTTATATTTATCCAACGGTACTTAATACATACAAATGCATAAAAAAATTAATCTTAATCGCTATCCAATTTAAATCATTTTATGATAAAATGGAAATATAAGGCGGTGGTGTGATTTTATGGTTATCATTTCTATCCTTGTTATTTTCATTTTAGCACTCTCTATTTTTATTGATATAAAACGGAAAAAGATTAACAATAATCCTCATATCCCAACTAATCCAAACGTTAAATCTGGTGAAGATTCAAACTATATGATGGGGGATAATAAAGATACAGGAGGGTTCAGTTAATCCTTTCCTATTTTAAGTTACAAGTTGTTATTTTTAATCTTGAAAGTTTTTGAAGAACAATAAAATTATTTAAGTACTATTTGATTAGTAACAGTAATTAAAGAAAAATATTATAGTCGAAAGTTACATCTTGATATGCTCTCTCTTTAGGTAGACAGATTAAAAAATAAAAATCTGTTTTGCTATAGAGGGAGTTTTTTAATGTCTAATAGGTTTTATTCCAGTCAGTTTAAGCATGAAGCAGTGACAGCTTATCAGAACGAGGATTTTTCAGTTAAAGTGCTTACTGAAGGATCTGAATAAGTTGAGGAAGGGATTATTTATCTGGAAAATCATCTCAATATGAGATTTCGAACGAATGGAATATCGAGTAGAGGTGTTTTCATAGGAGGTTTTAAAAAGTATAATAATGAGAAAATGGAAGGAAGAAGATCATGATAGGGAGAAAGAGCAACTCAAAAGGGATAAAGGCGGATATTTTAATGGCTGGTCAATCTCTGACTTTTAAACTGGACGAAAAAGAGACGCTTACATTGATGAAAAACCTGGAAGACGCAGCGTATGATTTTGCTAAAATGGAAGCTATTAAACTATATTATGAAGATGGCAGGTTAAAGTCTGTTGTTAATCCATTACAAATAGCAAGAATTTGGTTTACATAGCCTTAACGCTCAAGAAGCGTCCGCAACTGAACAGGAGGATAGTCTTTCTTGATCACTCCTGTTTAGCAGGGAACCTTTTTACTGACCATCTCAATCAACAGTCTGGAAACGAAAGATAATGTTTTCGCCTCATTGTAGACAAGGTAGAAATAGCGCTCATCTTCAAACCCATTTAGTTCGTGAATATGAAGGTTATTCGCTAGAGCGTATTCTCTAGCAGCAATTTCGGAAATAATCGCGATTCCTATTCCCTGCTTCACGAATTCAATTAATGTTTGGCTGCTGTCTGTATGGGCGACAATGTTCAACTGCTCTTCTTTAATGTTTTTCTTCTTTAAAAATTTTTCTAAAATAGCCTTCGTTCCTGAATCAGACTTTCTCATTATAAATGGATACTGGACAATATTTTCAATTGATAAGCAGCCATCCAATTGATATTCATCAGATGAAATGACGACCAGCTTTTCCTTTTGGAGAGGAAGATAATGAAGGCGTTCATCCTCGTATTTTTCACCGAGAAACCCCACATCTACTTTTCCGCTCGTTACATTTTCAGCAACGATTTTTGAAGGGAATTCACTTATTAAAAAAGTGACATTTGGGTATTCTTTCCGGAATTTTTTAACCATTTTTGGCACTAAAAATTGTCCAGGAACTGAGCTAACACCAATATGGATTTTTCCTCTTAAATCAGTGACACTTTCCTTAATATCGTAAAGAGCCTGATCCTTTAGTTCAAGCAATCTTAATGCCCATTGATATAATCGTTCCCCATATGGAGTGACAATCGTATCTCTGCCAACCCGATCGAAGAGTCTGACATTTAACATTTTTTCCAATGATTGTATATGAGAGCTAACGGTGGATTGGCTTAAGTATACTGCCTCAGCAGCCTTTGAAAAGCTTTTATGTTCCACGACCTTTGTGAAGACGAATAGTTGGTGTAATTCCATATTAAAAACCCTCCAATCAAACATATTTATTAAAACGATTCATTTATATGGGAATTATCGATAACTTGAATTTATATAAGTTTATCACTTTTTTATAATGAAAGAGGGCTGTAAATATTAAGAGATTATGACAAGTGTGTACTCATTGTCAGTTAGTAGTATGCGCTTTCATGTTAGGAGGTAGCTAAGTGACAGCCAAAATAGAGCCGGATCATACGTATGACGCAGGTCCAACAGGCTGCGGCGAACTGATTATGAATCTATTTTTAATTATGAAAAAAATGAGAAGTGGGCAAGTCATTAAAGTTATTTCATATGATCCAGGTGCTAGAGAGGATATTCCAGCCTGGTGCAGGCTGCAGAATCATCTTCTATTGAAACGGGAAGATGAAGGAAAAGTAAGCCAATATTATATTCGAAAAAAATGAATTATAGGATAAAAATGGAGGTATGGACATGTCAGGAAAATTTCTAGTAAGTATTACAAACGCAAGCAATGATGGTGATAAAGCTACAGTTGGGTTTGTCGTAGCTAATGCTGCTGTGGCATCCGGGCAGGAAACAGTGGTGTTTTTAAATGTTGAAGGCGCATATTTGGCTGCCAAGGGATACGCTGAGGATATTAATGAGGAAGGATTTGCACCGTTAAAAGAGTTAATGAATCAGTTTGTTGAAGCAGGTGGAACGCTTTGGGTGTGCAGCCCTTGCTATAAAAAACGCGGTTTAGAGGAAGAGGATTTGATTGAAGGGGCAACCATTGTCGGAGGGGCGAAATTAGTAGAGTTCCTCAGTCAAGGAGCAGCATCTATTACGTATTAATCGTATAGTCTACTAAAGAAGAGATAGAGGGTGAGGTAAGTGTACGAACCTCAAGCAATTTGTGATGGAGGGGATTTGGATTGCGGTTCAGGTCTTCTCCTCATCATTAAGAAAGCGATCGATCCAATAGCCTCAGGCGAAATTTTGGAGGTCAGAAGCAGGGAAAGAACAGTTGCTGAAGATTTGCCCGCCTGGTGTCGGATGGTAGAACACGATTTTCTTGGCTCAGAGCCAGGCGAGGGCACGACCCGTTATTTTATCCGTAAAGGTCAGTCACAGTCCGATTTAAAACAAGATTTAGCTGCTGCAAAGGGTTATCACTGGAGTGTACGTACGCAAAGTGGGAGAGATTTAACGGCGAAGGTGCATTCTCGAAATCACACCTTTGTGGCAGGGCAGCCTGCTGACTTTAGTGCAAAGGTGGACGCTCCTAGCGCAATCGATTACTTACTTGCATCGCTAGCAAGCTGTTTGGTTGTTGGTTTTAAGGCGCTCGCTTCAAAGAGAAACGTGGAAATTGACGATGCTGAGCTAACATTAAAAGGAAGCTTGGACAATATTTTATACCATATGGAAATCGAGGATGAGGGCAGTCCGAAAATCAGCAAAATTTTGGGAACTTTTTATGTTTCATCTCCACATGAAGAAGAGCAAGTCGAAGAAATTTGGCGTGATACATTAAAAAGGTCACCGATTTACCAAACGTTAATAGAAACAGTTCAAATTGACATTAAGCTTTCCGTCGTTTTCTAGGCAAATGATCAATAAGTAACTTCAATGAAGGATGAGTTCGAAATGAGTAATCGCAAATTTTTAACAAGTATGATTGGGAGCTGGCCAAGAACGAAAGAAGTTCAAAGAGCAATGCGTGATAAAAAAGTAGGCCGAATAACAGAGGAGCAATTTCAGGAAATTGCTGACAAGGCGATTTTGCAAATTGTGAAATGGCAGGAAGAAGCGGGACTTGATTATGTATCAGATGGTGAACAAAGGAGAGATAATTACATTTCCTTTGTGGCTGAGCATTTGCATAATGTCCGCATGCTTTCAGTTGCTCAGCTTTTGGATTATGTGGAAGATAAGGCGAGCTTTGAAGAAATTCTCGGAACATTGGATGTTCCTGCCTATTCAATGACAAATCCAGCTGCAACAGGAAAAATAAGTCGTAAAAAACCGTTAGCTTTAAATGATTATTTATTTCTTAAGAAGCACACAGACAAATCCATAAAGGTGACCTTGCCAGGACCGTACCTTTTAACACGCTCAATGTGGGTTGAAGGATTATCGAAGGAGTATTATCCTACAAAGGAAGATTTGGCGGTAGATATCATTAGAGTGCTACGGGAAGAGCTAGAAGACTTAATTCACGCAGGAGCTGATTTTGTTCAATTTGATGAGCCGGTTTTAACAGAGGTTGTTTTTACGAAGAAAAATGCCAATCGTACTTTTATGTGCGGCGCGCTAGCTGCTAAAGCTGATGCAAAAGAAGAGATCGCCTTTGCATTGGGTTTAATGAATCAAGTGGTTGAAGGGATGACGGAGCGAGGAACAAAGATAGGGGTCCATGTTTGCCGCGGAAATTGGAGTACAGAAGAAGATGTCCTTCTTAGAGGACCCTATGATCCGTTAGTTCCTTATTTAGCAAATGTCAAGGTCAATCAGCTTGTTCTGGAATACTCTACACCACGTGCTGGAGAAATAGACGTTATAAAAGAATTTGCTGGAAAAGAATTGGGCTTTGGAGTGATCAATCCAAGAACGGATGAAATTGAGCCGGTGGAAGAAGTGGTGCGCCGTGTTCAGGAAGTTCGGGAAATCATAGGTGATGAATTAATCTTTTTGAACCCTGATTGTGGCTTCGGTACTTTTGCCCAGCGTCCGATGAATAGTGATGAGGTTGCCTTCGAAAAATTAAAAACGATGGCAGAAGCTGCAAGAGTTTTGCGAGAAATGGTCTAGGAGGAGAAGGAATGACGCAGATATTACAAGTAAAAGTCGATGGAACCGGTTCAGGCATGCGATTAGATGCAACTGCCGGAAAGCATGAAATTGCTGTCGATGAACCGGCTTCAATGGGAGGCAATGACTCTGCTGCTGATCCATTATCAACTTTTTTAGCAGCTTTACTGGCTTGCGAAAATGTGATGGCACAAATTATCGCCAAAGAAATGAGTTTTGATTTGCAAAAGATTTCATTTGATGTAGAAGGAAGCATTGATATTAGTGGATTGATGGGAGATTTAGAAGTCGATCCAAAGTTTCAGGAAGTAACGGTTCAGGCAACATTACAGACGAGTGAAACGCAAGCGAGGATTAATGAATTGCAAAAAATGGTGGACTTACGCTGCCCTTTATTTAGAACAATTAAGGATGCAGGTGTACCAATACGCAATATCTGGACGAAAGCATAGAAAAACGCTGCCCCTGTGGTGAAAACCAATAGGGGCTTATTTTGATTCAATGAGAATAAGCTCCACTGTTAAACCTTCCTCATGCAGCTTTTTTGAAAATTTGTAGGAAACATGTTGAAAATAAGGATTGTCGTTAATCTTCATTTGATTGCCATCAGCAAATACAAATTTATATTCAGAAATTTCCCCATTTTCGCTTCGATAATGTATGATTTGCGTGACTTCATCCCAAGAATACGTTTCTTTTTTTAAAGTGAATAGAGGGCTATATGAAATGGTGCTAGCTGCAAGAGTCTGATAGTATTGGGAGCCGATATAGAAGATGCAAAAAGCTAGGATTAAACACAAAATACTAATGGCGATGGATAGTTTACGAATATTAAATAAAAAGAGTATTAAAGAAGCTAAACAAATAAATCCATAGCCAATAGCAAAAACAGTGAAATTTTCATCTGGTACCGCTACGAAAAAAATATCGTCCTTATTATGGACAATGTCTGCAATGGTCTGTGGAAGGAAAAAAAATCGGTGTAAATATAGCAATAACAAGGGCAATTGCTAAAAAAATATGCTTTGTTTCATAATTATTTTCCATGCATAATATTCCTTTTCAAAAAACTTAGTCATATTATGTTTAAATACTTGAAGGATTCTCTGTATATTGAATTAAATATTTTCCAAGTTGTACAGATCAATTGTAAAAATTATTCAATTTTTTTAAATCGATTTCATTAAAAAGAAATAAGTAGTATGATAGTTTTACATCAGGAAGTATACTAAATATGGGGTGTGGGAATGAAGTCATATCGAATCACATGGTTTGCCGTTGTTGAAGAGGGTTCTGTGTTGGAAGGCCGAAGCTTAGTCACTGCGGATTCACAAGAAAAAGCTATTGCAGATTTGGTTGCTAAAAAGTCAGCTGAGTATCGTCTCAAGCCCTATATGATCAATATCCAATCGATCATAGAAATGTGACCATCTATATAACCATACGTTTACTGAGGGGTGCTGCTAGAGTGTTATAGTCCAAAATGATAGATAGCAGTTGCCCTTCAGACTGACAGTGTTTCTAAAATGGAGCACTGTTTTTTTGTCTTTTTTAATTCGACTTTGTTAAATAATATTCGGTCCATTTTATGTGAGAGCTTGATTTCACAGGAGATGGACTGCATAGCACATCGTTATAAAATATCCACAGAGGAAATCTTAATATAACAGTCGTCCACAAAGTTATTAACATTATCCACAGATTTCGACCCGATATTAGCTCGTTTTATTAACATTTTCTATATAAAATGAAATCTGCAATATTCAACTCTATCCACATTACTAACAACCTGTGGATAATATTTATGCACAATTCATTTAAATCTGTTTGATAGTTTCTTAAGTCATTCATTACTTTCGATTAAAAAGAAATGGCGTGAATCATTTCTATGGTTAGCTCAAGCTGCGAAAGTCTAGCAAATATCAAGTTTCAGTAAAAAACGATTGTTTGCTGGAATAGTCATTTATTCTATTTTTGGCCGAGTAGTCGTTGTATTATGCCTTCGCTTCTCGGTTTCTTGCTAGATTGTTCGAATGCGTCCTCTATTCGGCCAAAGCGCGCGGATTTTCTAGCTTGAAAGTGCGAATGCGTCCTCTATTCGGCCAAAGCGACTCGGTTTCCTCGCCCGTTTGTCCGAATATATGCTCTAAGCGTACACCGCGCTCAGGTTCCCTCACTAGCTTGTTCGAATGCCCACTCGATTTGGCCACACTTCCTTTTTCCTTGCTTATATGGCGCTTCGCCATAAATAATTTACGTTTGCGTCTTTAAACACAGGTGAACGCTCCTGCGTGCTTCATTTTCTTGTTTTATCATTGATTCCTCTATAATATAGTAGTATTGAATGAGACGGGAAGGGGGCATGCATTTTGAATACAAACCTTACACTTAAACAAATCAAAGAAATGTGTGGAGATATCTCCTTCAAAAGAGGCGAAGCTTTTTATTCTGGAAATAAGGTCGTTTTGCAAAAAAATACAACTGATTCCTGTGATGCAGTTGTCAATACAGGTGAAGGTTTTCGAGTAACGATAAAGGTGAATAGTCGAGGGAAGATGCAAACGAGTTGTAGCTGTCCAACCCTTGCTTCGTTTGAAAAAGAGTGCCAGCATACTGCCGCAGTCTTAATTGCCCTCTATCATAAGCAGACTGCTCCACAGCATTCTGAGTTAGCTGAAGGATTGCTGTCTATTTTTCAAAATAGCCCGAAGCGTTCAAGTGGTCAGCAGCTTCATTTTGAGGATAGACAGGTTATGGAAACGAGTTTTACTTGCATGCCGATCGCTGGGGAAAATGGGCAAATGATGGTTGCCATAGAACTACAAGTGGAAAGCAACCCGATATTACACATTCGTGAGTTTTTAGAATGTGTTGCGAGTGGAGAAAGAAGCATACTGTCTCTAGCATTTACCTATGATCCGAGCGTGCACTGTTTTCAAAGAGAAGCCGATCAAGTGATTCATGAATTAATCCAAGTGAATCGCGATAAAGAACTTTTGTTTGAACATGTTGCTTCTGAAAAGAAGAACCTTTTGATTGTGCCACCCACTTCGTGGAAAAGAGTTCTGCCGCTGCTTACAAAAATTCCGCAAGCAAAGCTTAAATACGGCAGTACGGTATTTCAACGACTACAACTTTCAAACAAATCTTTAGATTTACATTTTGAATTTCAAGCAGCAGTGGGTGCTGCATACCAATTAGTCGTAACCGGATTAGATCGCCACATCCTTTTGCCGACCTATGAGTGCATATTTTGTGACGGTCTAGTTTTTCACTTGGATTATGATGATTGTGTAAGATTAGCTAATTTACAAGAGATGCTCTTTTCTTCCAACACGAATCACATTCCAATTCCAAAAGAACAAGTTCATTTCTTTTTAGAAAAAATATTGCCAGGTTTAAAAAAGCTTGGGACGGTAACAATTGCCAAGGAATTAGAGAACAGGTTGATTCGGACACCGCTTATTGCCAAGCTGTTTTTAGATCGTGTGAAAAATCGTTTGCTTGTAGGGCTTGAATTTCATTACGGAAAATTGGTCATTAATCCGGTAGAAAACTCGAATATGAGTGTGATGATCGTCAGGGATACAAGAAAGGAAGAAGCGATTTTATCATTAATCGAAGAAAGTGAATTGACAAAAACGGATGAAGGCTATTTTCTCCATCATGAGGAGCTTGAATATGAGTTTTTAACATATACAGTTCCTAAGCTGCAAAAACTGACTGAAGTGTATGCGACAACAGCCGTTCGAAATCGAATTATTAAAGGGCATGCCCCACCAAAAATAAAGGTGAAGTTCAAAAAGGAACGAACAAATTGGCTTGAATTTAAATTTGAAATGGATGGGATTCCGGAGGCGCAAATTCGCGAGCTTTTGCAAGCATTAGAAGAAAAACGGAAATATTACCGTTTGCGCAACGGTTCATTACTTTCGTTAGAGACGAGAGAGTTTGAAGAGATTAAGCGTTTTTTAAAGGCGGTTCCCATTCAAGAAGAAATAGATGATTCATTTGAGCTGCCACTGGTTAAAGGCATCGCATTTCTTGATGCCATTATGGAAAATGACCTCTTTAGCCTCGAAGAGTCTTTTCGTGAATTTTTAAAAGAAATGACTGAACCGGAAGCTAGTCGTACCAACGTTCCTGCCAATTTGGCACATGTGCTGCGCGACTATCAAAAGCGCGGCTATCAATGGATGAAAACCCTCGCTAGCTATGGATTTGGCGGAGTTTTGGCAGATGATATGGGATTGGGGAAAACAGTTCAAAGCATCGCCTATATCGAGTCGGTGATGGAAGATATTCGCAAACATACACTACCAGTCCTAATTGTCTGCCCATCTTCTGTCACATATAATTGGCTAAATGAATTAGGGAAATTCACACCAGAAACTGACGTAGCTGTCATTGATGGGGATAGAAAAGATAGGGCGAGATTCTATCAACATTTGCAGGAGAAGGATGTCTGGATCATTTCTTATACATTGCTTCGAAAGGATGTAAGTCTGCTCGAACGGGAAAAATTTCATACCATTTTCTTTGATGAAGCGCAGGCATTTAAAAACCCAATGACGCAAACGGCAAAAGCTGCCAAGAAGCTTCATGCCGATCATCGTTTTGCATTAACAGGGACACCAGTCGAGAATTCTAGTGAGGAGCTTTGGTCCATTTTCCATGTTGTTTTTCCAGAGCTTTTTAGAGGATTGAAGCAATATGCCAATTTAACTTCAAAGCAAATTGCAAGAAGAACGCGTCCGTTTCTCCTCCGCCGTATGAAGGAAGATGTCCTTGGTGAATTACCAGAGAAAATTGCGCTTCAAGAATCGGTTGAGCTTTTTAGCGAACAAAAGAAACTGTATGCTGCCTATTTGGCAAAGCTTAAAAATGATACGCTTAAGCATTTGGACAAGAATACAATCCGAAAAAACCGGATTAGAATTTTGGCTGGTTTAACGAGATTAAGGCAAATTTGTTGTCATCCTGCTCTGTTTGTTGATGGCTATAAAGGGAACTCGGCAAAGTTTGCCAAATTAATGAATATTGTTGCGGAAGCTAAGCTATCTGGCAGGAGAGTTTTGATTTTTTCCCAATTTACGAAAATGCTTGATTTAATTGGCAGAGAACTAGCTGAACAGGGTGAATCCTTTTTTTACCTTGATGGGAAAACCCCGGCAGAGGAACGAATAGAGATTTGCAATCGATTTAATCAAGGAGAGCATAACTTCTTTCTTATTTCCCTAAAAGCTGGTGGGACAGGACTAAATTTAACTGGAGCAGATACGGTTATTTTATACGATCTTTGGTGGAATCCAGCAGTGGAGGAGCAGGCAGCAGATCGGGCTCATCGGATTGGACAGAAGAACGCGGTTAAAGTCATTAAATTGATATCGAAAGGGACGATTGAAGAGAAGATTGATGAACTTCAGGATAAAAAACGTCATCTAATTGATGAACTTATTCAGTCATCAGATCATAATGCATGGGCTTTAACAGACGAAGATATTCGCGATCTTTTGCAAATTTAGCTCAGTGGGGAGCATCTCCCCACTGAAAATAGCGCTATTTGTTCTTTTTGGCTCTCTTGTCAGCAGCATTTGAGCGAGCCATCGCTTCTAAATCATCATGATCGGCTAAATCACGGTCAAATTCAACATCAAGCCCGTCAGATTTCATGTTTTTTGGTACTTGCGGCAATTTCGCCTTGTTTTTATCTCTTGTTTTATGTCCTTGTGCTCGACCCACTCGAAAAACCCCTTTCCAAGAAAAAAGTACGGAAAACACGAATGTTTCCATACTTATTTTTCACTCTCAAGCTAAAAAATATGTTAATGTCTTGCTTTCTTTTTGCTAAAACCACCTGCTTGGTCAGCGAGCTTAAATTCATGGGAATAGATGACTTCCTGCATACTGGATAATGTGCTTTTTGACTTATCTTTCCTTTTCTTATCAGACAACGTAATCATCCCTCCTTATTCAATACACTTCCTATTTTTCCCTTATTAAGAGGGGATGATACGTTAATTTTGATAAATGTCCGCTAAGGCAGAAGCAATTTCTTTATATTGAAAATGGTAGCCTGCTTCTTGTAATTTAGTCGGAAGGACATGCTGTCCCTCTAAAACTAATAGGCTCATCTCACCGAGGAGCGCTTTTAACATGAACGCTGGTGTTGGGAACCAATGAGGTCTATTGAGCGCTTTTGCTAATGACTTGCCCAATTGCTCCATTTTTACTGGAACAGGTGCAGTGAAATTAACAGGGCCTGAAAGATTTTCATTCTCGATTGCAAAAATGATTCCATTTACAACATCATCAAGATGGATCCAAGACATCCATTGCTGCCCAGTACCTAGGTTTCCACCTGCGAATAATTTATACGGAAGAGCCATTCTCGGCAAAGCACTTTCTTTTTTGTCTAAAATTATACCGAATCGACATAAAACCGTGCGAACATCGAGTTGGGTCGCCTCCAATGCTTTTTCTTCCCATTGTTTAACGGTGGAAGCAAGAAAATCGCTACCCGCTGACGTGTCTGCTTCAGTAAAACGATCATGGAATGAAGTCCCATAAAAGCCAATTGCACTTGCGTTTAGGAATACTTTTGGTTTTGTGGGAAGCTGTTTCATTATTTGCAGTACTTCTGCCACTGTTTGAAGACGACTCTGGACGATAAGCTGTTTACGTGTTGACGTCCAGCGTCCAGCTCCGATTGATTCACCGGCTAAATTAATCATCACATCGATTTCTTTTAACTGTTCAGCGGGGTCGCTTCCTTCTGTTAACCATTGTATGTACTTAATATCTCCGTTCTTTGCTGGACTGCGGGTAAGAATAAATACTTCATGACCTCGCTCAATGAGACGTTTCGTCAAGGCATTTCCAACAAAGCCGCTTCCGCCTGCTATGGCAATTCTCATGTGAATTGTCCTCCTTTCGCTCATTATTAATTAATTTGCTTTTATATAATAGAAATCCTTTATTTCTGAAGCTGTTTTAAAAATGGTGGCACTGGCTTGCGTTTTTGCGTTAAACAGAATTGTTACTTGCCTTTCACTTATACTGAAAGGCAAGAGAGAAAAGGAGCCAAAAATCAATCCTGTTATCATAACAAAACCTAAGGATAAAGAAATAGTTTTCATAAAGACATAATTGGAAAGCATGTGGTACATTTATAGGGAGGTGAGAGTTATGGCTATCATTACAAAAATCACCGTCCAAAAAAAGAACACCGAGCGATATAATATCTTCTTGGACCATGGAAAAGGTGAAGAATATGCTTTTAGTGTCGATGAAGATGTGTTGATAAAATTTAATTTAAAAAAAGGTCTCGAGCTTGATGACTTTGCACTCATGGAAATAAACTACCATGATGATATTAGGAAAGCGTACAATTTAGCTATTCATTTTTTATCAAGAAAAATGAGATCGGAGCAGGAGGTTCGAAAATATTTAGCTGAGAAAGAAGTTGAAGCACCTGTTATACAAGAAGTCATTTATAAATTGGATGAGTACCAATTTTTAAACGATGAAGAGTATGCTTTAGCTTTCGTCCGAACGCAAATGAATACAACTGATAAGGGAATTGAGGTAATTCGCCGAGAACTGAAGGAGAAGGGAATAGCTCCCGCTTTAATGGAACAAGCCTTAAAGGAGTACCCGTTTGAACGGCAAGTGGAAAAAGCAACAGAGCTTTGGACAAAGGTGCTTAAGAAAGGTTCACATGAATCCGAAAGAATGGCAAAGCAGAAAGCGGAACAGCATTTAATCCGTAAAGGCTATCCTTTTGAGGTGATTACAGTAGCAGCAGAGGCGCATGATGAGTTGAAAGATGTTGATGAGGAAATGAATGCGTTAAGATTCCAAGGAGAAAAAGCTCACAGGAAGTATGCCCAGTATGATGGCTATGAATATGAGCAAAAAATGAAACAAGCTTTATATCGCAAAGGCTTTTCACTCGACATGATTGCCCAGTTTTTAGAAGAAATGAAGAACCGATAATAAGGAGTGGCAACGACATGGAAGATAAAAGATATAGTGAACTAAGCGAATATGAACTTCAGCAAGAAATTGCCAGACTAAAGGAACAAGCGCGCAAAGCGGAACAAATGGGAATGGTTAATGAGTTTGCGGTTCTTGAGCGCAAAGCGATTATGGCTAAGGCATATTTAATGAATCCAAATGATATTAAAAAAGAAGAGATTTATGAAATAGAGGGGGATCCTGGGAAATATTTTCAAGTCTCGTATTTGAATGGAGTATTTGCATGGGGATACCGCCTTGGAGAGAGCAAGGAAAAGGAAGCATTGCCAATATCGATGTTAAGAGAGCTAAAATAACCAGAGCAAAGCTCTGGTTATTTGCTTGACGAAGGTGTGTCATTGAATTAAGAGTTTTTTCGAATTTGACGGTGGAGGATAATAATATCTTGCGTTTCCTTAGTTTCTCCGTTAACTTGAGAATGAGCATGCTTCGAACGATAATGCGGCGAAGTAAATGGGCTAGAATACGGATTATGATCAAAAAACTTTTTCGAATTTCCCATTTTATGCAAGCCTCCCAGAAAAATGAATTCAGAGAATACACAGGTGCAAGGAACAGCCTCTATTCGAAAAGCTCAGATGTGTCAGAATTTCGATTATTCGATGCCCTCATCCGTTCTTGTGGATGAGTATTTGTGGTGCCATTGGCCCTTTTCGAGGCGTATTCTGCTTTTGCTCGAGGTTCGCCCTCGAACTTATTTTGATTTTCATACGGGAAACCTTTAGCCTTATTGCGCAAAATAGTTACCCCCTAAAAGAGTGTTAAATACGTGAGGAGCATAAATGCTAACCACGTATTCATAGTATGAGCGCATTGCTATGGAAGTATCATCATTACAACAAACAAAAAGTTGCCAGTGAGGTGAAAGAAATGCAGGAATACCAGCAAAAATTAGTGGAGCTTTTACTTGAAAAAAATACAAAATTATCCGTCCATCAAGCGCAAACGTGGGTAGAGCTTTTATGGGATGACTTTGAAACAACACGAGCGAAAGCAGGACGGGAATATAAAGGTAGCGAGATGACTGAAAAAATTGTCCGGCAGTGGATTGAAAATTATGGCGAGAAGCTGCATGAATTTTTCGCAACAAACCCTAAATATAGTCATTTGTTTGATGAACAAAAGGGTCATTAACATGGCTGACTGGAGCTGTGGGACTCGAGCTAAAGCTGATACATGTTTTACGGAAACATTCAGGTGTAAAAAAAGAGTACCCTCTTGGATACTCTTTTCAGTTGAAAGGCGTTTACCCCTTTGTACAAGGAAATTAGTTCGGAATGACTTCAAGTTTTTTTCTAAGTTTTTCTTCGCTAAATATCCAGCCTGTATAAGAAGTAACAATATTTAGCTCTCGATCAAGTTGAACGACAGCGACAAATGGATAATGATCTTTACTGCGATAGCGTAAATCGATAAACTTGACTTCATAGTAACTGTCATATTCGTCAACTTCCCAGCGATAGACAGGAGAAAAAGAGAGGAAAGCAGATAAATTTTCATCCTTTTTCGCAGCGGCAATGACTGGAGACGATGGGACTTTTACTCGATTAAATTGATCGATAATGGTGACATCATTGTTGTGGGCGCGGCCGACAAAAAATTGGTTGTTATTCATAACGGCGATGCGCCATTGATGAAATTTCATTGTTGGTGAAATGATGATGTCGGTAGCATCGGGAATGAGAGCCCGAACCTCCTTCATTACTTTGCGCTGCGTGAAAAAGCGAACAAAATAATAAAAGACAAGAATTATATATAGAGTTAAGAAAGTGTAACCAGGATTTCCACCTAACATCCAAATGATGATTCCAAGCACATGCAATCCAAAAATGTAGGGATCGAATGTATTGATCACGCCGAGTGCAATCCATTTCGATGAGAAGGGCCGCAATGCTTGAGTACCATAAGCATTAAAAATATCGACAAAAACGTGTAAGAAAACAGCAAGGAATGTCCAAAGCCATAAATGCAGAAGGTTCGCTTCTGGAAAAAAAGGATATATAACCGCTGTGATCGCAATAGGCCATAATAACACAGCTGGAATAGAGTGCGTTATTCCACGGTGATTTCGAAGATATACAGCATTATTTTTAAGTTTAAGAACAGTATCAACATCAGGAGCCTGTGATCCGACGATGGTTCCTACCATAACGCTCGTTGCAGTAGCAGCACTTCCTGCAACAACCGGATCAAGTGTAGCAAGCCCTCCAAGGGCAAGCCCCATAACTAGGTGTGTGCCAGTGTCCAAAAGGATGAACCTCCTTGTAGGATAGAGTGAAGTGATCCAGTATAGGCAAAATGCTCTGCCTTAAAGGCTAAATAATATATAATAATTTTAACAACATGTGCGCTGTAAATATAGTTTTTTCCGGTATTTTTATAAATTGTTTAAAACAAAATTCACAAATATTTATTATTAATATGTTTGACACCAGGAGGCACATTCATGACAGATTCCTTAAAAAACCTTAAATTAATTGAAAAAGATGCCTTCCAGAATGATTTAATTGAGTGGTTTGCGAAAGAACAACGGATTCTTCCTTGGAGGAAGGATCAGGACCCATATAAGGTTTGGGTTTCCGAAATCATGCTTCAACAAACAAGGGTAGACACGGTCATCCCTTACTTCAATCGTTTCATTGAACAGTTCCCCACATTGGAGGACTTAGCTGATGCTGATGAAGAAAAAGTATTAAAGGCATGGGAAGGATTGGGCTACTATTCAAGGGTCAGAAATCTCCAGTCGGCTGTGAAAGAAGTAAAAGAAAAATATGGCGGAACCGTTCCCAATACTAAGGATGAAATTTCCACATTGAAAGGAGTCGGTCCCTATACGGCAGGAGCCATTTTATCGATCGCTTACGGAATTCCAGAGCCTGCTGTTGATGGCAATGTGATGAGAGTTATATCACGTATTTTATCGATTTGGGATGACATTGCAAAGCCTTCTACGAGAAAGATCTTTGACAAGGCGATTGAACAACTGATTTCTCATGACAATCCATCTTATTTTAATCAAGCATTAATGGAACTCGGTGCTCTCATCTGCACACCAACGACTCCTTCGTGTTTACTATGCCCTGTGCGTGACCATTGCCATGCCTTTCATGAGGGTGTTGAGAAAGAGCTTCCCATTAAAACAAAGGCCAAAAAGCAAAGGCTTATACGCCTTGCAGCAGTCGTAATAAAAGATAGCGATGGAAAAACGGTGATTCATAAACGTCCAAGCAGTGGTCTATTGGCAAATATGTGGGAATTCCCTAATGTGGAAATATCTTTGCCATTTTCTCGAGAAAAGAGTCATATTCAAGGCTTATTGTTGGAGCAGCTTGGAATCGAAGTAAAGCTTGGGCAAAATGTTGGGCACATTGAGCATGTGTTCTCGCATCTAAAGTGGGATATTCAAGTATTTGAAGGCAAGCTCCTTGCCCCGATAAAGGAAGCCGATGATTTAAAATATGCAACTCTTGAAAGTATTGATGCGTATCCATTTCCCGTCTCGCACCAAAAAATTATCAAACAATACTACAAATTTTCATGAAAAAGCGCCGAGAAAAACGGCGTTTTTTCACATCATATGAAGTATGAATTCAATGGCGTGGGCAATTGAGCTTTTTTTTGTTTGAGCTAGTTTCCCGAAAGGTAATTTAGAGGATTTGGACTTAGAATGTTGGTGTACTGTCTTTATGTCCAAATAGGCCTTCTAATCGAGCGGCAAGTCTGACTCTCCATTTTCTGTCCAATCTCGACTTTCGTTCGAACTTGCGAAAGCGGCTCTCAGCCATTTCTGACTGAATAGGTTTTCTAATCGGACATAGAAAGAGCACGTGCATCATTTTTTGTCGGTGCTGCGAAGCCTAAGCGTATATTTTTCTGTCCAAATGCATCACAATCGGCACATTCGCTTCGAAATGCTGGAAAGAGTTGTAACATTAAAATCTTTTTCGAAGTCCACCGCGATTTTCGATTTCTGTAATGATTTCCTGGTGAATGGTTTGGCCTTGTGCGTTTAAGTAAGGCGTCATTTGTTGTAAAGAGTGGTGAAAATAAGCAAGTTCTTTATCATTCCAGTTCGTAATAGGGAGCATGGACAGTTCCGTCATGTCTCTTCCATCGTACATTTGAAACACTCCTTCATCTTTTGTATACGAATAGTCTTATATTCTCAATTGCTATCTATACAAAGAATGACTAAAATTGAAGAAGAAACTCGGAAGAACGGGGATAAGAAAGGATTTCGATTTTTATGACAAAGGTTGCATTAGTTACTGGAAGTAGTCGAGGAATTGGCAAAGCGACAGCCTTGCGTTTAGCACAGGAAGGCTATGATATTGTGCTCAATTACGCGAGAAGCAAAAAAGCTGCTTTGGAAACGGCTGCTGAAATTGAAGCGTTAGGAAGAAAAGTATTGGTCGTTAAAGCCAATGTTGGGGACGTGGAAAAAATAAAAGCCATGTTTGAAGAAATCGATCAAGTATTTGGTCGTTTGGATGTATTCATCAGCAATGCAGCATCAGGTGTGCAAAGGCCAGTTATGGAATTGGAAGAATCCCATTGGAATTGGACGATGAACATCAATAGTAAAGCACTTTTATTTTGTGCCCAGGAAGCAGCGAAACGAATGGAAAAGAATGGTGGAGGCAAAATTGTCAGTATCAGTTCTTTAGGGGCCATTCGCTATTTAGAAAATTACACGACAGTGGGAGTATCAAAGGCGGCAGTCGAAGCACTTACTCGTTACTTGGCTGTTGAATTATCGGCGAAGAATATCGTGGTAAATGCTGTCTCAGGTGGAGCGGTAGATACAGAAGCGTTGAAATCTTTTCCAAATCGCGAGGAGCTTCTTGCTGAAGCTAGAGCGAAAACCCCGGCAGGAAAAATGGTAGAAATTGATGATATCGTGAACACTGTAATGTTTCTCGTCAGTGATCAAGCCAGCATGATTAGAGGACAAACAATTATTGTTGACGGCGGCATATCATTATTAGTATAAATAAGTCATTTATTTCCAGAAAATAAATGGATATTTATCTCCACGTCTGGATAAATTAATAGGCGTGGAGGTGATATCAGTGGCAAAGCCAAACAAATCTCAAGCTGGAACTAACATTCAACAAGTGCGCCAGCAAAACGCTCAATCTGCTGGTTCTCAAGGGCAATTCGGTACAGAATTTGGTAGCGAAACGAACGCACAAGAGGTTAGAAAACAAAACCAACAAGCAGAATCTAAAAAATCTCAAAACTCTGGCCAATTTGGTCAATCATAACAGTATATACTTAAAAAAGAACACTCCTTCTTATGCGCAGAAGGGGTGTTCTTTTGTGCAGTAAGAATGCTTTTTTCAAGCGTAAACAGCAAGGTCTGGCAAAGTCCAGTGCTAGTAAAAATCGCTATTTTGATTTTGACATGCTCCGGTGTTTTTTCGACAAAACTTCCTGTAAGCTTACATAACTAGTCAAAGGAATACCTCTAGGTGGAACGAATATATTAAAACGTGGAATTAAATCAGCTATAGGACGGTGTATAAACATGAATAAATTTAACCGTTTAGTAAGTGAACAGATGGAAACGATGGAAAAGCTGTTATTTCTTCAGTCTGAAATTGAGCGTTGTCAGGATATTGAAAGGGTACTTAAAGAACTTCAAGAGCAAGCTAAATTAGAAAGTGTTCGCAGGGATATAGCAGTAAAGAAAGCAGAATTACAGGAAATCCATAAGATCTTTGAGGAGCAAACTGAAGAGTTAATTCAGTCTTATCAGGATGCACGTGCTTTAGTTTAATGGTTTTAAAAAACAATCGAATCTTTGAAATAAGTGAAGTCATTGAAATATTTCAATGGCTCTTTGTTTTAAATTCTCCCTTTTACCGTTATAATAATAAAAAGAGAAACTGGACAGGCTTTGTTATTTTTGAATAAGTTTAACGAATTCAACAATTGTCACAATGGCTGTTAACTTGGAAGTCATTGTCAAATATATTCAAGGTGTTCGGAAAATGAAAGTAGGGAGACTAAAATGGAAGTACCTATGGAAGGTGAACCGATACAAATTCATAGCTATAAGCATAATGGACATATTCATCGAGTATGGGATGAAACAACCGTTTTAAAAGGCTCGCGAAATTTAGTTATTGGTGGAAATGATCGGACTATAGTAACTGAATCGGATGGCAGAACATGGGTAACACGGGAGCCAGCAATCTGCTATTTTCATGCACAGCTTTGGTTCAACGTGATTGGGATGATTCGCGAGGATGGGATTTACTATTATTGTAATTTAAGCTCACCGTTTATTTTTGACGGAGAAGCTTTGAAGTACATAGATTATGATTTAGATATTAAGGTTTTTCCCGACATGACCTTTAATTTGCTTGATGAGGACGAGTATGAACGGCACCGAAAGGAAATGAAATATCCTGAAGTGATTGATCAAATTTTAAAAACCCATGTGGATAAGCTCATGCGTTGGATACGTCAAAGAAAAGGTCCTTTTGCCGCGGATTTTATTGATATTTGGTATGAGCGATATTTAACCTACAGACGCTAACAAGGAAATGTATGATGAGATCGCCTGTTGACATGGATTCAACAGGTTTTTATATGTGAATAATGTTGTTAGTTAGAAGCGTTGCTAACGTTTGGTGTTTATGTTGTGATTAAGGTAGGAGAAGGAAGATTGGAAAGGTCTGTTTTGAAAAGTCAGGTCTAGCTGGTGTTAAGCATTGATCTGAATATTTTTCTAATGGCTGTTTTCAACTAGGGGGGAACAGGTTGGATAGTATACGGAGGTACATGCGTTTCGTAAAGCCATATCGATTCCAAATCATGGGAACGATTGTGATTGGGATTATTAAATTTGCCATACCATTGCTGATTCCTTTGCTGATTAAATATGTTCTTGATGATATTGTTGGTAATGATGGACTTAGCGGAGATGAAAAGGTAAGCAAGCTCATATTAATCATGGGAATTATGATTGTTATTTTTCTTGTTGTGCGGCCGCCGATTGAATATTATCGTCAATACTTTGCCCAGTGGACAGCGAGTAAAATCCTTTACGATATACGGGACAAACTTTTTACCCATATACAAAAATTGAGTTTTAAGTATTATTCCAACACGAAGGCGGGGGAAGTCATTTCTCGTGTGATTAATGACGTCGAGCAAACGAAAACATTTGTCGTTACCGGCTTGATGAATTTATGGTTGGACCTTGCTACGATTGTGATCGCAGTTGTCATCATGCTGACGATGGATGTGTCATTAACATTTGTTTCGCTTGTTTTATTCCCTTTTTATGCATTTTCAATCAAATATTTTTTCGGGAATCTACGAAAGCTGACGAGGAGGCGCTCTCAGGCCCTTGCTGAGGTTCAAAGCTATTTACATGAACGGGTACAGGGAATGCCTGTTATAAAAAGCTTTGCTATTGAGGATGAAGAGCAAAAGCGCTTCGATTCACAAAATAGCAATTTTTTAAGTAAAGCGATTGAGCATACAAAATGGAATGCGAAGGCATTCGCAGTAGTCAATACGATTACAGATATTGCCCCGCTTTTAGTGATCGGTTACTCTGGTTATCAAGTGATTCAAGGTCATTTATCGATTGGAGAAATGGCTGCTTTTATTGCTTATATTGATCGTCTTTATAACCCGCTACGAAGGCTGGTAAACTCATCAACGACATTAACCCAGTCGATCGCTTCCATGGATCGGGTCTTTGAATTTATCGATGAAAAATATGATATTGCTGACAAACCAAATGCGATTCCCTGTAATAAGGTCTCCGGCCATATTCAATTAGAAAATGTGAGTTTTGCTTATGACAAAGATGAAGAGAAAGTACTGAAGAATATCTCCCTTGATGTGAAAGAAGGAGAAACGATTGCCCTCGTTGGTATGAGCGGCGGAGGCAAGTCCTCATTGGTTAGTTTGCTGCCGAGGTTTTACGATGTGACAGAAGGGCGCATCCTTCTTGATGGCATCGATATTCGCGAGTTTGAGGTCCGTTCGCTGCGCGATAAAATTGGGATGGTGTTACAGGATAATATTCTCTTCAGCGAATCGGTGAAATCAAATATTTTAATTGGCAAGCCTGATGCCACGGACGAAGAAGTAATTGAGGCAGCGAAAGCAGCTAATGCCCACGACTTTATTATGAATCTGCCTGAAGGCTATGATACGAAGGTAGGCGAACGTGGAGTGAAGCTGTCAGGCGGGCAAAAACAAAGGGTTGCGATAGCGAGAGTCTTTATTAAGAATCCACCTATATTAGTCTTAGACGAAGCTACTTCTGCTTTAGATTTAGAAAGCGAGCATTTAATTCAGGAGGCGTTGGAGAAGTTGGCTAAGGAGCGTACAACTTTTATCGTTGCCCATCGACTGTCAACAATTACCCATGCAGATCGCATCGTCTTAATTGAAAATGGAGAAATCGTCGAAATCGGTCGTCATGAACAATTGATGGAAGCACAAGGTCATTATTATAAGCTTTTTCAAATTCAACAATTAGAGCATTAGAAATAGAAGCGATAAAGATCGCTTTGAAAAACGATGCACGAAAGAGAACAAGCGCAAGCACTTGTTCTCTTTCGTTTGTTTTTTGTTCACTTCTCTATTCCACGTTTAAAGTTAGTAAAGGAATTCGTTCTTGATATTTTTTTACTAATGCTTCATTATGAGCATCGGAATCTTCCATGTTTCCACTGAGGAAAATGGGTGGTTCAAAACCTCGATCAGCCATGATTTTTATAGCTTCAGCAAAAATACTGTTTAGAATCGTTGCACCGATCACCGTTGAGGTCGGGCCAAACTTAATTTTCACTTTTTCGTAAGCTAAGATGGCATCCCCTTTAGCAGAGTGATTATCGATGACTAAGTCAACCGAGTTAAATAGATGTTTGCCGCTTTTATGGCGAGAAGGTTGGCTTTTAGCATATTCTAGAGAGGTAATGCCGATTACAAAGGCGCCTTTTTCTCTTGCATAGTTGGCAACATCAACGGGAACAGGATTTCGTCCGGAAGTCGATAAAACAAAAACAATATCATTTGCCTTGATCTCATGCTCTTTAATAAAGTTTTCAGCATAATCATTTTTTCGCTCGAGTTGGGAAGAACGCATAGCCCCTTCATGAAGCATTAGCGGCTCGAACAAAATTGGTTTAATGGGCACTAACCCACCAGCGCGATAGAAAACCTCTTCGGTTAATATATGTGAATGGCCGCAGCCAAACAATTGAATAATGCCGCCTTTTTCGATACTATTTGCGACTTTTTCTGCTGCTAATTGTAAATGCTCTTTTTCATTTTCTAAAACGTGCTCTAGTAAATGGCTGACTTTTTGAAAATAATTCGATAGCATATGTTACCCCTCCAGTGCATGTAATACTTGTGCAACTTCTGTTGGAATTGTTTTTCCTGTTACCTTATCGATGGTAGAGCCAAAAATATGCGGCATGAAAAATTCTATTTCAATACTCTTTATAGCATTAATAATGGTGCGAATATTTGCTGCGCTAATGCCACCAGCAGGTTCAATGCCACGAATTCCTTTTTGAGCTGCTACTTTCGTTAAATAAACAAGCTCCTCTAGATGAACTTCACCGGATAGAGGCATAAATTTAATAGATTCCACTCCAAGTGCATGGGCAATTTCCACGAATTCCTCCACTTTTACTTCAGAACCAGTTGGTAATTTCACTGTTCCAATGGTTCCACTTGGATTCACTAATGCATTAATGAGTTGTGGTGAAGCCGCCTTTCCGTCTATAAACCCTTTTGCATATACAGCATTCTCAAAGGGTTGATTAATGTGGCCCGGGTTGGAGAGGGCGGCAATGTCGAGAACCCGTTTTGCGAACACGGGGTCTCCGCCGCCACCAAGGCCAATGGAGACGATGTCCACCACTTCTTTCAGCTCTTTCACTTTGCTTGCGCCATCTTCAATGTTGGAAAAATCGGATGCTACGATTCCAGGTACGACGAACCCTTTACCAGCTTCCATGACTTCCTCGGCATTTGCTTTATCTTTTGCTAAAAAATTGAATAGGACAAAATCATAAAGTTTTTGTTTTAACATATTAACGGCCTTCTTTCATCTGTTCAATAAGTTGGACCATGTTATCAAGGGCAACTTTAATTATTTTTTCACCTTTATCCACTCGAGCTAATGTCGCATCACTTAAGACAGCTGTTTCGGTGAACTCTTCCCATGGTGTCGGTGTTACATCAGCACTCATCGGAATCGTTGGCATATCATTCAACGCTTTTTCCATCTGCACGAATTCGGGAGCTAAATATAACATATACGATGTTTCGATTTCGTCAGCATGAAAGTATGTTCCGTGACTTGCAGGAGTTTCTCTCACTTCACTGATGATCTTGCCGGTTCCCGGATAAAACAAGTACAGGACTGTTAAGCCTGGATATTTTTCATAAAGCTTGCGCGCAGCTTCTTTCATGGCAACCGCATTTCCTAGATGTCCATTGACCATCGCGAAAATTTGGAATCCTTGACGATATAAGCTTTCACCAATATCGTATAACATACTAATCAATGACTCATTCGAAACATTGATGCTCCCAGGGAAGTTTTTTAAACTCCAAACTTGTCCATAAGGTAAGGTTGGCAAAACAAATCCATTGATGCGCTCTGCAAGCTTTGCACTTAGTCGTTCTGCTAATAGATTATCAGTACCTAATGGCAAATGGGGACCATGTGCTTCGACAGCACCTATTGGCAAAATCGCAACCTTTTTAGCCATGATTTTTTCTTTTACTTCAAAGGAGTTCTCATATTGGAATTGCATGCTTGCACCTCGCTGTCTATTTTTTAAATGTAAAGCATCTTGCTGGGTTTTCGACGAAAAATTTATGAATCAATTGTTCTCCATTAAAGCCCTTCTGATTCGCCTCATCTATAAATCTTGGAACCCATTTGGCAATAATATATTCTAGGCCTAAGCCATAATCGTAATGTTTATAATAGCTTTTGCGGGCTGTATCACCAGATATTAAGATTTGGTTTTCAAAGCCTTTTTCTACTAAATTTAAGATACATTCAATTCTCAGCGATTCTGGTGCGTATTTGATTTTCGCAATGCCATCGAAGCTTAACAAGGCGCCGGTTTTGGCAATTTTTTCATGATAGTACGGATCCGGATTGCGGTCCATATGTCCGATGCTTAAGTATTCTAGGTTCACATTTTCTGATTTCAATAGTTCAATTTGTTCCAATGCCATTGTACCAGCTTCTGTATGTGAGTGGATGGGAGCTTTTGTTTCATGATGAGCTCTTGCTACTGCACGTAAAGTTTTCTCCTCTAACGGTGTGATGCGGTTATAGCCTGTTCCGAATTTTACTTGTCCTGCTTTAAAGGGAGTACCTTCGAGTCCTTCTTCAACTTCCCTTATTACAAAGTCAGTTAGCTTATTAATGCTTGTGTTCTCGATCCATTCTGCGTACGTTTGGTAATTTCCGATAAGGGGCTTGAGCTCGTCCTTTATCTTTCCATCCCAAAGAAAGCTTTTGTTAAAACCAGCTGTTCCGACAATGTGTAGATCAAGCTCGTCGGAAATTTCTTTTACAGCTTGAACATCTCGACCATAGTCTACAGCGGTAGCATCAACAATAGCCTTTCCACCATGACGCTTAAAATCAGCTACATCTTTTTTAGATTTCTCTTTATCATCTAACAGTAAATCATTTGCGTCTCTTTCAGCCCAATAGGCTGGACGGCAAACAATATGTTCATGCGAATAAGTAAAGCCTAACTCTTTCGGTTGAATATCTCCTCTTAATGTACGAATAAAGCTCATATCGATCCCTCCTGATTGACTAAATGAAAACCGACATAGTTTCATGTCGGCTCAGGCGGTTATCGTAAACGTTTGCTTTCTTTCCCTTTTTCTCGTGCTGTTCCCTTCATAGGAAACTCCGCATTTTTCAAGATTTAGCAAGGTGAACCAAACGTTGTCATTCAACCTGAAGACAGATGGATGTCGGTTTTCATTTTGTTGTTAATTAAAGAGCATTCCGATTAATTTGAATAGTGGTCCTAGGATAAACATATCTGAATCCGCTGCCCACATGGCAGTATCTGGAATTGTGGAAGAGATCAGTGTTTTTACCATGAGATACTGACCCCAAGCGACGATCGTTGCAGTAATGAAACCGCCCATTAGTGCGCCACGCACACCGCCGGTTGCGTTTCCAAAAACTCCAGCTGTTGCCCCATGGAAGAAAAGGACGATCATTGTTGGTACAAAGACATAGCCTACTGTTTGACCTAAAACAATCAGCCAAATAAGTCCACCTGCAAAGGCTCCGAGGAAACCAAGAATAACGGCATTTGGAGCATAAGGGAATACAACAGGTGCGTCTAATGCCGGTCTTGCTCCTGGTACAAGCTTTGTCGCAATACCATTGAAGGCAGGAACGATTTCACCAATAAACATTTTTACCCCGAAAAGGACGACCGCGATACCAGCTGCAAAGGTAAAGGATTGAATGATGGCATACATTATGAAATTTTGCTCTCCAGCTTGGGCAATTAATGCATCTGCAGCCGGAGTATCTTTCATTGAAAGAATGACAGCGCCTACCACGAATAGAATACTCATCGTTAAGGCCGTAATGACATTGGAATCTCTAAGGAATTCCAATCCTTTAGGCAATTTAATCTTTTCAGAATCATTTTCTTTATTGCCAAACCATTTCCCAAACCATGATGCAAGTAAAGCAACAATCGCAGACGTGTGACCTAAAGCAATTTGATCATTTCCAGTTACTTTTCGCATATATGGTTGAACGATCGCTGGCTGTAATGTCCAATAAATCCCCATAAATACGGATAATATGAGAACTAATGCCGCGAATGGAATATTTGTTGCTGAGTCGATGAGAACGCCGGCAAAAATCATCGTTGTCCAGAACATCATATGTCCAGTCAAGTAAATATATTTAAAGCGAGTAAATCTTGCCAAAAGCACGTTTATGACAAATCCGATAAACATTGCTAATGTAACTGCGGAACCGTATTTTGCATTGAATGCTTCTTGTCCCATGAAGGAACTAAATTCTGCGCCTTCAATTCCAAATACCTCACTCCACATTGGTTCAAACACACCGAGGGCACCTGTGATGACTCCGGCACCAGCATTAATGATTAAGAATCCAATCATTGCTTTAAAAGTGCCGCTGATAATTTGACTGCTATTTTTTTTCTGTAATATCAAACCGAGCAACACGATAAAACCTAATAAAATTGCTGGTATTCCAAAGAAGTTAGATGCTAACCATTGAATAACCTCCATTATTAATCCTCCCTTTTTATCTAGAATTTACTACGCTAAATTTGCTTCAAGAGCTGTTTTTATCTCATTGGTATCAAAGTAGTTATTGACAATAATGATCTTAGATGAATGTCCTTCTAATGATTGTGCTAATTCGTTGCTTGTAATGATATAGTCAGGATGCTCTGCAGAAGCGCTGGAAACATCCGTATTTTCTACATCTGCTTCAATTCCCATCTCACGTAGCACATTCTCCACATTAATTCTTAAAATTAAACTTGTTCCTTGTCCTAGACCGCAGACACATAAAATTTTCATCATTCTTGTCCTCCTAATAGTGGTTTAATTTCTTCATAGCTTTGAGCAGTTAATAGTTTTTCTACATTTTCTTGATCAGATAGAAGCGCCATCAATTTTTGCAGCACGGTTACATGCTCGATACTAGATGAAGCACCTAAGCCGAAAACCAACCTTACTGGGTCGTTATAAGAATGACCAAATTTAACAGGGGTCTTTAATCTTACAAATGAAACACATGCCTCGTTGACGCCATCTTCTGGACGAGCATGAGGAAGAGCAATATTTGGTGCAAGAACAAAGTAGGGACCGTTTGTTTTAAATGAATGCACCATTGCATTTACATATGTTTCTTCAACAAGTTTGTTATTCTTGAGGAGCGTACCTGTGCTAATAATAGCTTCTTCAGGTGAATTAGCTTCTACGTCTAAAGCAATCAAAGATTCCTCCAAAAATTTCATGTATCACACCTCCATGTTTGTTAAGCTAATGCTGTTCAATTAAGGATTTTTTAATGTATTGATGGATTTCCCGTGCTGAGTGAAGTTTGATTAATCTGTTAACTGTTTCTTTCTTAGAAAATAATCCTGTTAATTGGGATAATGCCCTGAGATGTGATTCTTGATCAAATGGAGCTAATGTAATGATTAAGAAGACATCATGTTTAGAATCATTTGAAAAGGAGACAGCTTCCTCTAGCTTCAACAGACTTATGCCAAGTTTTTTGACACCATCCTCAGGTTTTGCATGGGGGATGGCTACCTTTGGCGAAATGACGATATAAGGTCCATGTTTTTCAACATTTGAAATCATTGCGTCCCTATATTCTTTCGTAATATATTCACCTTCTATAAGTGAGTTTGCAGCCAATTTAATAGCCGATTTCCAATCTGGCACGCTTGGCATTGTATGAATATGCTCTTCTTTTAAAATATCAATTAAGTTTGGCTTATATACTGCAGTTAGAGAAACTTCGGATCGATTTAAATGCTGGCGCAATTCCTTGATTAGTTCGTCCTTTTGATGTATCGTTGCATATCTTTCAATCACATCAACAATTCTGTCTGTTGCCAAGTTTTGTTTTTGTGAGCTATTAAAGATGGCGTTTACTTTTTTTAACAAGCCTTCTTTTTCTGCATCAGATAAAATCGGATTTACGACGAATATGGGAATATCATTTTTTTGAATCGCTGTTGTTGAAAAGACGAGATCAATGTCATAGTCTTTTTCTTCATAATCTCTAACGGAAACAGAATCGATAATATCGATTGTCGAAAATAAGCCTTCTAATTGCTGTTTTAATATTTGTGAAGTTCCAATTCCATTTGCACAAACGACTAGAGCTTTTTTTCTAGAAATCAGCGTAGTACCGGCTCTCCGTAGACAGCCGCCGAAATGAAATGAAATGTAAGCTATTTCATTTTCCGGTAGCGGTTTTCCAATTAACTTTTCGAAGGGCTCGATCACCTTTTGTGTAAGCGAGTACACCTCCTCAAACTTAGATTTAACAGAGTCGACGATGTTTTTTTCGACGTCGAGTCCATATTTGACTCGATAAAAAGCAGGTTTCAAATGTAGAACAAGATTTTTCACCAGCATTTCCTGATCATCAAATAGTGTACATGCGAGTATCTGAAATTGATGGGTCATCTTTTTAGCAACATTCGTTAATTCTTCTGAAAGTATATTGTCATTTCTATCTTCCTCAGAATAATTTACGCGCGCTCCCAATAAGTAGGTTGTAAAATAAAATTTTTCATCCTCAGGAAAGGAGGTATCAAAAATACGTTCGAGTTTTCTACAAATTTGTTTTGTCACTAAAAACGCTTTCGTTTTTCTTAAAACATCTTTCTCAACTAAATCCATTTTTATATATTTCTTTTGCGCAATCCTCATGCTAAATAGCACCAAGCGTAAACTTAAGCTATACAGCATATCATCTGTAAACTTAATATTTAATTCTTCTTCACTTTGAAAGAGAAATTGATAAACCTGTTTTATTAAATGTAAAAATTGTTCACTGCTATTAGGGTCATTTACTTGCAGTTGAATAGCAGCTACTAACGAATGATGATTTTGGATTGGGATCGCAATCGATAAATAATATCCAATCGCTCTGCGAATTTCAGCTTCGTCACCAGCAATGATGTACCCTTTTTTACGCTCAAACCCGAGATGAAGATGGAAGGAACGAATATCTGCCTTTAATGATTTAATATCCTCTATCGTAGTAGTTCTACTAACTCTGCTTTTTTCCATTAAATCCTCTAGGAAATAGCTTTTCACACCCATTAAGATATAGAGAGCAATCCACGCCTTGCGTTCATCCTGCGAGTATTCATAGTGCCAAGCTTTCATTTTCTCTATTTTGCTGGGAACTAATTTTTTTGCACGGTCCGTTAAAATAAAGCCAGCAGAACGAATGTTTTCAATCTTATCGATTCCAAGGCTGGCGAGCCAATCATTGATTTTTTCCATATCATAATAGATGGTTCGCCGTGAAACATTTATTTTCTCTGTTAATTCCTCCGCAGAAAGATAAGAGTCAGCATTGATTAGTTGCATTAAAATGGCAGTACTGCGTTTATCTAATGACATGTCATATTCCTCCTTGCACTAAAAGATTGTGCAGAAAGATCAAGGGCAATTGCTTAATTTGATCGTACATCTTCCTTACTGATATTAAAAGACCAAGTACCATCCATTGCTTTTGTGCAAAATCGTACTGATTTATCGAAATAGTCTAACAGCACTAAATGAAGTGGAGGAGGTAAAAAGGTTTTTGTCAAATAGATGACCACTTTTCGCGTTATATTTTTGAAAAATAATTTCAGAATATAACTTATATTATCTATTGGTATTACTGGGTTTATACTTCGAAAGAATTTAATGGAAAATTCGTTATATATAAATAATTCTGTTAAATAGTAGACGAAGTGTTATTTTTTTTATAAAATGTAGAATATTAGGAAGATTTACGTAATGTTTAAATTTTATCCTGCAAGATCATTTTTAATAAAACACCATGAAGAGAGCTTTGTTTTAGAAGGGAATCATTTTAAAAATGCAACTTTGAAAGGAGTAAAAGTGTGACTCAGGCTCCCGTTTTAGATGTAAAAGAATTGAGAACATCATTCATTTCGTCTGATGGTGAAATTCCAGCAGTCGATAATATTAGTTTTGCGGTTAATAAAGGAGAAATTCTAGGAATCGTTGGGGAATCAGGATGCGGAAAAAGCGTTACTTCATTATCGATTATGAAGCTTATTCCTCAGCCACCAGGAAAAATAGTAGGTGGAGAGATTCTTTTGAACGGTGAGGATCTTGTCCCGGCCACAGAAAAAAGGATGCGGCAAATAAGAGGCAATGACATTGCAATGATTTTTCAAGAGCCAATGACGTCTTTAAACCCTCTGTTTACGATTGGAAATCAATTAGTTGAAGGGATTATTTTACATAAAAAGGTAAGCAAGAAGGCAGCCTTTAAAATTGGTGTCGAAATGCTAAAGCTCGTCGGCTTGCCTAGAGCAGAACAGATTATGAAGGAATTTCCCCATCAGCTTTCAGGTGGAATGAGACAGAGGGTAATGATAGCGATGGCTTTATCCTGTGATCCAAAGCTGCTGATTGCGGATGAACCTACAACCGCTTTGGATGTAACGATCCAAGCACAAATTTTATCTTTAATGAAAGATTTAAACAAAAAATTAGATACAGCGATTATCATGATTACCCATGATCTAGGGGTGGTAGCAGAGGTTTGTCAAAGAGTGCTCGTGATGTATGCAGGAAAAGTAGTTGAAGAGGCAAGTGTGAGCGAGATTTTTAAAAACCCAAAGCATCCCTATACGATCGGTTTATTGCAGTCAGTGCCTGATGTTCGTGAAAAGAAAGAAAGGCTTTATTCAATCCCAGGTAATGTGCCAAGGCCAGGAACGATTACGACAGGATGCCGTTTTGCTGCACGATGTGACAAAGTGCAAGAACGCTGTTTAACAGAGGATCCTGAACTATATAAACAGGGCGACGGCCATTATGTCCGCTGTTTCCTGCATGCCTCGGGAGGTGAAATTTAATGGCAGAAGTATTGCTTAAGGTAGATAACTTGAAGAAATATTTTCCGCTTACGGGAGGTATTTTTGGCAAGAAAATTGGCGATGTCAAAGCGGTTGATGATGTCAGTTTTTATGTGAATAAGGGCGAAACCCTTGGTCTTGTTGGAGAATCAGGGTGCGGAAAGTCGACAACTGGGCGCGTACTGATGCGATTGTTGGAACCAACAGCAGGAACTGTAGAATTTGACGGAAAAGATTTGACCAAGCTCAAAGCGGAAGAAATGAGGCAAATGAGGAAAGAAATACAAATGGTGTTTCAGGATCCATTTGCATCATTAAATCCGCGTCACACCGTTGAAAAAATTCTTGAGGAACCACTCATTGTCCACGGGATCAAGGATAAGGATGAGCGCAAAAGAAGAGTGAAAGAAATGCTTGAAGTCGTCGGGTTAAACAGCTACCATGCTAAGCGCTATCCCCATCAATTCAGCGGTGGGCAAAGACAGCGCATCGGAATTGCCCGCGCTTTAATGACGAAGCCTAAATTAATTATTGCTGATGAGCCAGTGTCAGCATTGGATGTGTCCATTCAATCGCAAGTGCTGAATTTGCTCGAGGATTTGCAAAAAGAATTTCAATTAACCTACATATTTATTGCGCATGACCTCGGTGTTGTCAAGCATATAAGTGATAGAGTAGGGGTTATGTATTTAGGCAGATTAGTAGAAATAACTGAATCGGAAAAGTTATATGAAAAGCCTTTGCACCCCTATACGAAAGCATTACTAGCATCGATCCCAATTCCGGATCCGGACTTGAAACAGGAAAGAGAGCTGCTAAAAGGGGATTTACCAAGCCCTTCTGATCCACCTCAAGGCTGTGCTTTCCATACCCGGTGCGGCGATTGTATGGAAATTTGTAAAGTAACTAGACCAGAATTGGTAGAAGTTGAACCAGGTCATTATGCAGCGTGCCATTTGTATACCAAGTGAAAAGCTGCATTAAATGATATAGAAATAGGAGAGCTAATCTCGAAAAAAACAAAGGGGGAAAAGAATGAAGAAACGTAAAGGTATTTGGGCGTTAGTATTGATGTTGTTACTTTCATTGGCGTTAGTTGGATGTAATAGCAGTTCAACTAGCAATGAGGGAGAGCCAGACGATAGCACTGATGATAATGGTACAGAAGAAACGGCAGCTGGTGGTCAGCTTGTATTTGGCCGTGGCGGAGATTCTACTTCTCTTGACCCAGCAGCAACAACAGAAGGTGAAGCTTTCAAGGTTACAGTTAACCTCTATGAAACTCTTATTAATTTTGGAGAGCAAGATACGGAAATTCATCCAGGACTTGCAACAGAGTGGAGTACGAGTGAAGACGGTTTAACGCACACACTTAAGCTCCGTGAAGGCGTCAAATTCCACGATGGAACAGACTTCAATGCTGATGCTGTAGTGTATAACTTCGAGCGTTGGAAAGGTGGAGACAAGGAACAATTTTATTATTACAATTCGCAATTTGGAGACAAAATTGAATCTGTAACAGCGGTTGATGAGCACACTGTAGAATTCAAATTAACAACTCCAATTGCACCATTTTACAAAAACTTAGCGATGTCACCATTTGGAATAGCAAGTCCGACTGCCATTGAGGAGCATGGTGATAATTTCTTTAAAAACCCGGTTGGTACAGGTCCATTCAAATTTAAAGAGTGGAGAGAAAATGATCGCATCACGATTGTGAAAAATGAAGATTATTGGCAAGAAGGGCTTCCTAAGCTGGATGAAGTTATTTTCCGCGTAATTCCTGAAAACTCTGCTCGATTAAACGCCTTAGCGACAGGAGAAGTCGATTTAATTGACGGTGTTAACTTCAGTGATAAAGAAACGATCGAGTCCAATCCAGAGCTTCAAGTCTTTGAGCGACCATCGTTAAACATCGGTTACTTAGGTTTAACTTCTACTCGGAAACCATTGGATAATAAACTTGTCCGTCAAGCGTTAAATCATGCTGTTAATAAGCAAGAGATCATTGATGCATTCTATGCAGGTGCCGCAGATCCTGCCATTAATCCGATGCCTCCTGTAGTGGCTGGTTACAATCCTGATGTAGAGGATTATGAGTATGATCCGGAGAAGGCCAAGGAATTATTGGCTGAAGCTGGATACCCAGATGGCTTTGAAATGGAGCTTTGGGCAATGCCTGTTCCGAGACCATATATGCCTGAAGGACAAAAAGTCGCGGAAGCTCTTCAAAAAATGTTTGAGGAAATCGGAGTTAAAGCAAAAATTGTCACTTATGAATGGGGTACTTACTTAGAGAAGGCTAATGCTGGTGAGGCGGACACATTCTTATTAGGTTGGACCGGCGATAATGGGGATGCGGATAATTTCTTATACGTATTATTAGATGAAGATTCCATTGGCTCAAACAACTATTCGTATTACAAAAATGATGAAGTTCATGAGCTCTTACTAAAGGCACAAGCTAGCTCTGATCAAGCTGAACGCGATGAGCTCTATAAAAAAGCACAATTGATTATCAAGGATGACGCACCGTGGATTCCTTTAGTACACTCTACACCGTTATTAGCGGGAAGTGCTAATATTTCTAACTTCTTAGCTCATCCAACTGGTTCCGATCTATTGTCATCTGTCGAAATCAAAAATTAAGGTTGAGGGAAAGGGGGGCATATGGGTGGCTCCCTTTTCTTTATCTTGTTCTTATTCAGAACGATTTTTATTTCAATAGCTTTGTTAAACAATATGGTTGAGCAAAAACTTTTTTCGTGTAAAACCAAGATTTCCGTTATGTTCATGAAACGATATGAGCAATATTGCTTCATGGATCAGCAAGAAAATGAGTTAAAAAGCAACATCGACATTAACAAAGCGATACAAAAATGGTTCTCAATAAGCGCTATATTTCACATGCAAGTGAGGTGCAATCATGCTTTCCTATACGATAAAACGGCTTTTATCGCTCATTCCAGTTTTACTCGGTCTTACTTTAATTGTTTTTTTCATGATTCGAGCTATTCCTGGTAACCCAGCGCAAATTATTTTAGGACAATTAGCAACAGAGGAGGCAGTTGCAGAATTAACGAAGCAGCTCGGATTAGATCAACCTTGGTATACCCAATTCTTTCTTTATTTAGGGGGTTTATTTTCAGGAGATTTAGGACAATCATTAAGAACGAAGTCACCGATTAATGAAGAGATTTGGCCATTTTTAGCCGCCACTGCAGAGCTAGCTCTTTGTGCGATGCTGATTGCAATTGTGATCGGGGTGAATGCGGGAATTATCAGTGCTTGGTTTCAAAACTCATGGTTTGATTATGTAGCAATGATTCTAGCTTTAGTTGGAGTATCGATGCCGATATTTTGGTTAGGATTGATGGAGCAGTGGATTTTTGCGATAAATTTAGAGTGGCTTCCGACTTCTGGCAGAGAAAATGTAAGAGCCCCGATAGACGCGATAACAAATTTTTATATTATTGATACGATTATTCAAGGGCGATTTGACCAATTATGGATTGTGATTAAGCATTTAATTTTACCAAGTGCTGCTCTTGCTACCATACCGATGGCGATTATTGCCCGTATTACCCGTTCAACAATGCTTGAAGTGATGAAATCTGATTTTATCCGGACGGCGCGAGCAAAAGGGTTAAGAATGTTTTGGGTGGTGTACAAGCATTCCTTAAAAAATGCTGTTATTCCTGTATTGACAATTATTGGTTTGCAAACGGGGCTGCTTTTGGGGGGAGCGATATTAACAGAAACGATTTTTAGCTGGCCGGGCATTGGACGCTATATTTATGAAGCGATTAACTACAGAGATTATCCTGTTATCCAATCGGGAATTTTAGTTATCGCGGTCATTTTCGTTTTGATAAATTTAATCGTTGACCTGTTGTATGCGGTCATTGATCCAAGAATTAAATACAATTAGTGAGGGGGAGAGAAATTGGAGCTTTCAACAAATAATCAACTCCAGAGACCATTAGAACCGGTTGAAGAAAAAGCAGTCTCCCCTTGGCTAGAAGCGTGGAGAAGCTTTCGTAAAAATAAATTAGCAGTGCTTGGAACATTGATTGTATTATTTTTTATTTTATTAGCGATTTTTGCACCACTTATTGCACCTCAAGGAATTAATGAGCAAAATTTTGAAAAACGCCTGTTAGCGCCTTCAAGTGAACATTGGTTTGGCACGGATGATTTTGGCCGCGATATTTTTTCTAGGGTGGTACACGGGGCAAGAATTTCCCTCTGGGTCGGCTTTTTAGCGGTAACAGGCTCTATTGTAGTCGGCTGCTTATTAGGGATTTTGGCAGGTTATTATGGAAAATGGGTTGATACGATCATTTCCCGTTTCTTTGATATTTTGTTGGCATTTCCAAGTATTTTGCTTGCGATCGCCATTGTTGCCGTATTAGGCCCATCGTTGAAAAATGCACTGATTGCGATTGCGATCATTAATATTCCTAACTTTGGCCGTCTCATTCGCTCTCGGGTCTTAAGTGTCAAGCAAGAGGAATATATTTTAGCAGCTAAGGCTGTTGGAATGAAAAATAGTCGCATTCTATTCCATCATGTGATGCCAAATAGTATTGCGCCGATTATCGTTCAAGGAACATTAGCGATTGCAACAGCGATCATTGAAGCTGCCGCTTTAGGGTTTCTTGGATTGGGGGCTGAAGCACCAAATCCAGAATGGGGAAAGATGCTCACTGATTCCAGAGCATTTCTTGTACAGGCCCCATGGACTATGATTTTTCCTGGTTTGGCGATCATGCTCACTGTTCTTGGCTTTAACTTAATGGGAGATGGACTGAGAGACGCACTGGATCCAAAAATGAAAAATTAACCAAAAAAAGCAGCTGAAAAGATCAGCTGCTTTATTCTTGGATAGTTTCCTCCATATTAAGCTCGTTTTCCTTTGTATGATATGATTTAAAGCTCGTTACCAGCACGTCTAAATGATTTAAATGCTCATCATATTCGATGATAAAGGAAATTAACTGCATAATATGAAAGAAGGTCACTTCATTTTCATAATCAATTTCTTTTTGCTTTGCGATAAAGAGGCTAAATAGTTCTTGGCGATTTAGGCACAGCTTATCTTCCTCGATAGATTTCTCCCGTTTGACCTTGCCAATAAACTTCAGCATGATTTGCTCATGCCGTTCAATTAAGAAATCGAGCTGGTGCTGAATCTCTAAATGGAAGTCATCAGGCAAGTGAATCACGTCATTTTCAAAGCGATGCAACCTTTTCAGGATTTCAATTGCTTTTTTCGTCGTGGAAATCATTTGCCGATAAATCACGAGCTTTCTCGCCTTCGTTGCTGTGTTTTTCTTAAAATAACTTCTTTCTTCTTTGTACATTAGATAAAGCTGATTAACCTTTAATAAATCATCTTTGATTTTTTCAATATCTTTTTTTAAAAAGGTATGTTCTGATGCATGCCGAGTATTCATGCGAATCCATCTTGTTGCTTCTTCTGTCAAACTGGCAATCCGAAAATAAAGCTTCTTCTCATATTTTGGAGGCAAGAAGACAAGATTAACAATAAATGCTGATAAAATCCCTAGTAAAATGGTTAAAAAGCGAATGAGAGCAAACTCAATAAATTCATCACCAGGACTTTCCATTATCGCAATTAATGTGACAAGGGATAGGCTGATGGTATTAGAAATATTTAATTTTAGATTTATCGTGATCACAATGATGGCAGCAAGCCCGATCACAGCAACATTATTCCCTAAAGTGACAACAAACAAAACTGCAACAATTGCTCCGATGATATTCCCCTGTACCTGCTCAATAATAGATAAATAGGAGCGATAAATGGTCGGCTGAACAGCAAAGATCGCCGCTATCCCAGCAAAAATTGGGGAAGGTAACTGAAATAGCTCTGACAGTAAGAGGGCAAGAACAATTGCAATTCCCGTCTTTAATATGCGGGCACCAAGCTTCATAAGTAGATTTTTCCTTTCTTTTCAACAAAAATAACACTTCTCATTATATGAGATGTGTATACATACTTTAAACTATTTTATTTTATTTCACAATAGACAAAAATTCATAATATGTGAAGAGTATATGAATTAGGCGTGAGTTCATGCTCTTACGAGTGGCTATACGGGCAAAATTGCTTCTTAATTGGACTATAATGAAACAATTGCAGTCAAGGAGAGGCGACGAATGTCGTTTTGAAGATAAAGAATTTTTTTCGATTAAGCAGCACGGATATAAATGGATAAATAGAAGAGAAAGTGCATTTGAACAAGCAAACGAGGCTAAGAGAGGGGAGTCCATGGACAACCAAGCGAGGCGAAGGAGAAGCAGAGTCCGAATAGGTAGTGCAATCGGGCTGCCAAGTGAAGAAACCAGAGAGAAGAGCCCGAATCAAATGTGCGATCGAAAAATCAGATAGAAAAGAAGAAGCTGTGAAGAAAAGGCTGGAAATTGACTGACAAAATTAAGCTTTAAATCGCCGTCAAACGAACAAAACAAAGAAAGGAGCAGTAAGCTCTTACACAAACTAAAAAACGCCCGCTCAAAGGCGGGCGTCTAACATCATTCAGTTGAAACAGATGGATCTGCTTGTTCTTTTACTGGTACTACTTGAACGAAATGTTCTTCAGGGTCTTGAAGGAGAAGGGTTAGTTTGTTTGCTTCTTCGTCTTGACCTTGAGCTTTAAGCATATCAATGTACTGGCTAAGAAGTTCAACGACATCTGAAACACCTTTTTCAGATAAAGCTGATACGGTTACTTTCGCCCCTTTGGCGATCCTTCTTTGGATGGCTTCCTTCGTTAAACCTAGCTCAGGCTGATGTCTTAAGTAGACGACACCGCCGGTCATACCAGCACAAATCCATGGACCTGGATCGCCCAGCACTAAGCCGCGACCATTGGTCATGTATTCAAAGGCAAAACCTTTAATGTTCGCTCTTGAACCGATATTGCCATTTTCTTTTGCAGGGATGGCATTCTTTACTTGGCCACCGATAATCATATCAGCGCCAGATAAGCGAATACCTGCGCGTGCATCGGCATTGCCTTGAGCAACGAGCAAGCCTTGCTGCGCTCCATAACCGAAGCCTTTTCCGACCGAACCGTTGTAATATTGTCCGTTTTTCCCCTTTGATTTAAAGATGAGGATTTGGCCGCCAAAGGATGTCTTACCAGTTCCGTCTTGGGAACCACCTGATACTTCAATTTTAATGCCTTCACTGTTGTATGCTCCGAGTCCATTACCTGGAATGGAACCGTTCTTGTACTTGAGCTCAACAGCAGGAAGAGCTTTATAGGAGCCATCTAAACGGCCGAGAACACGGTGGCAAGAAACGCGGCTTCCCAATACGCGCTGCTCCGACGTAATGCTATGATATTCGCGAGATTGCTGGAGCTCGCCAACATTGCTATCTAAAAACTCTGCGCCGACTGCCATTTGAAGCTGGGCAGCTTCCGTTGCGGCAGCTGCTTCTTTTTGCCCAAATTGACCAATATCAAGTGTTTTTAACAAGTAAGTTAAATCTAATTGCTCGGTGCCTTTTGCTTGTTGCAGAAGGTCGGAGCGACCGACGATGTCCTGAAGATTTTTAAAGCCTAATGACGCTGTGAGCTCCTTTAGCTCATTTCCAAAAGCAGTGAAAAGGTTGATAATTCCTTGAACAGCTAGGTCAAATTGTCTTGGAACAAATCTTCTTAAACCATGATCCTTCGCCTGCGCTTCAGATTCGATTTGTGTAGCAATTCCAACATGACAAGTATCTAAGTGACAGCCACGGCAAGTTGTACAGCCGATGGCAATCATTGATAAAGTACCGAATCCGACACGATTAGCTCCAAGAAGCATCACTTTAATGACATCTTTGGCGCTCTTAATACCGCCATCTGCCCAAAGCTCTACTTGGTCACGGATTCCAGCTTCCAACAAGGCATTATGAGCTGCTTTAACACCGATTTCAACTGGAAGCCCGACATATTGAAGAGCGTGAATTCTTGCAGCACCAGTACCACCATCGAATCCGCTTAACGTGATAATGTCGGCGCCGGCCTTGGCAATTCCAACAGCGATTGTGCCGATGTTTGGAACGACCGGAACTTTGACAGAAACTTTCGCCTTGTCGTTTGCGGTTTTGAGTTCATGAATCATCTGTGCTAGATCTTCAATCGAGTAGATATCATGATTGTTAGACGGTGATATCAAGTCGGAACCTATTGTCGCATTTCTAGCTTCGGCAATTTTTTCTGTAACCTTTGAGCCTGGTAGATGTCCACCTTCACCCGGTTTTGCTCCTTGCCCAATTTTAATTTCAAGGAGGTTTGAAGAGTTTAGTAGCTCAGCATTGACACCAAAACGACCTGAGGCAACTTGCTGGCCGCGCGTTTTTGGATATTTACCAAGCATATCCTTAATTTCCCCACCTTCACCGTTAAGGCTAATCATATTTAATCGGTCTGCCCCTTCGGCGTAAGCGCGGAAGGCAATTTCATTTTGAGATCCGAAAGACATAGAGGAAATCACGAATGGTAAACTATGCTCGCCTACACTAATGTCAACATCACTTGCTGAAATACCTGAAGCAGATGTTTTCAAATCAGTTAAATGGCGGATCGTTGTTGGATTCTGTTCTTCTTGCTCGCTGATTTTTTCCTTATATGCACTGTAGTCACCGGTTGATGCCACATCACCGATAGCTTTCCAAATGCGAGGGAAGAGGTTGAATGACTTTCCGACACGCTCTTTTTCATTTTGATAATCTGCCGCTCTTTCAAGGGCATCATTTTTCATGGACTCAAAATTATAGGCGAGCTCACGAGAACCGAAAAAGTTAACGATGTTAAGGACGTTAGCAACTTCTTCATTTAAACCAATGGCCGAAAACAATCTTCCGTAGCCTCGAAGTTCATGAATACCGATCGTAGAGATGACCTTTTCCAAACCTTTCGTAAGGGCAGAGTAAAGATTAACGATAGGCTTAATAGACTCATCAAACACGGTCATAAACATATAGTAAGGACTGATTAAGTCAGAGCCTAATCCGAAGGCGACAATAATATCGTGTAAAGAGCGAATGGAAGCAGAGCGTAATAGAATGGAGCAATTTCTGCGCAGTTCCTCTTTCACAAGCGCTTGATCGACGGCTGATGTAACAAGATGTGGATCAAGCCATAATGAATCATTTATATGAGCCTGACTGTCGTCAAGCACAATTAGTGTTTTGCCATCCTTTACTGCAGTTACAGCTTCCGCTTGAAGACGAGTTATTGCTGCTTCAACCGTTTCATTCTTATCCATGGTCATAGATAAGTAAGAGACGAGATTTTCCTTTTGGAATAAAGCTGTTACTTGATCATAGCTAGGTTGATTTATTTCCAATGAACATTCGTAGCCAGCCGCACCTTCAATGAGCAATGGCGTAGGCAATTCTACAAGTGTACCTGGCAATTTTTTCGCAAAAAGGGAAGGTCGCTCGCCAATAATCGTTCTTGTTGAAAAATGCTCAGACTCCCGATCGCGGTCAATTGCTGGGTTCGTTACAACAGCGACACTTTCTTTAATAAAATCAGCAACGTTTTTACGATTTGGATTGATCGCGGCCAAAGGTGAATCATGTCCAAGTGAACGGATCGGTTCAACACCCTTTTCCGCCATTTGCTCAATTAATTGAATATGATCCCTTTCCCAGCCGAATGCTTTATACTGACCGTTATGAATCTTCGTCGGATAGGTTACGCTTACGGTTTTATCAAGTTTTGGAACAGTGAGGCGTTTTCTTGCATCTGTGATGTCCGCTCTTGTTGAAAATCTCTCGTAAACAGTAGCCTGATATTGATCATGCTCATAGACTTTTAATAGATCGCCATCCCACTTCAGTCCAACCTTTTCTCCTGGTGCAAGTGGCTTTGGCTCATTTACATATTCACTTGAAGGAATAATTCCTGGTTCAGAAGAGAACAGATAGGAACTTTCTGTCTCAAGCATCCAAAGCGGGCGCAAACCTAATGCATCGACACTGAAGACAGCTTCGTCACCAAAGCGGGAGATAATGCCTGCCGGACCTTGAGCGAAATGTCCCCATGCTTCACGCATGTAACTATATAAATCTTGAAGATGCTTTGGATATGCTTTAATTTCATTAATAATCGGTGGAAAAAGTAAATCTAATGCTTCAAATAAAGAGTAGCCATCACGACAAATAAGCGTCTCAATCGTTCTGCTTAAATCTTGTGAATCACTGCCATCCTTAACAAGAGGAACACCGATCATTTTTGCTTCATCACGAAGTTTAGCAATGGTATTAATTTCACCGTTGTGACCAAGTACACTAAACGGCTGAACACGATTAAAGCTGGACAATGTGTTCGTAGAGTAGCGATTATGCCCTAATGTCATTGTTGAAGCAACGAGTGGGTTTGCAAGATCGTTATAATACTTTGGTAAAATATCACCGGCACCCATTACTTTATAAACGGCATGATATTGGCTTAATGAAGCAACATGGATGTGATCGTTCTTTTCTATTTCTACAGTTAGTTCAAATAGTTTTTTTGAAAGCTCTTGTCCCGTTACATCACTTTTGAGGGCAACTTGCCAAAACACAGGATTTTCTTGGATTGCAATGGGCCCTAAAGCAGAAGAATTACTTTCTTCAGTTGACTCAAATAAAATTTCCAAGTGAGCTTTTTCCAATTTTGAAATCAAATCTTCTTTTAGAGCTTGCGGCTGTTCTTTTCTATTAATAAAGATATGTCCGACTACAAATCCAGCTTGATCAACCACTTCTGTGTTTAGACCAACCTTTTCTAATTTTTCTTTCCAAAGTGTACGTGGAATGTCGATGTGAATTCCTACCCCATCACCTTCGCCATTAATGAAACCAGCACGGTGATTCATTGTCACGAGGGCATTAATACAATTAAATATATTTTCACGGGTAGGGGTATTGGTTTTTTCCATTGAGGCCACAATTCCGCAAGCATCATGTTCTTGGCGGTAAAATTCATTAAATTGTGAGGGGCTCCAGTGTTGATTTGTCATAACTTAGGCTTTAAAAAGGCTCTGCCTTAAAGCCGTTCACCTCCTAAAATTTCATAATTAGATTGACGAGCTGGACAAGCCAGCGATTGGGATCTTATGTATGGGACATACGTTTTACCAATCTGGAAAAATATTCGTCAATCCAATGGCTTTAATATTGAGTGGAAAATTGAAGGTAGCTTCCCTATCATTCTAGAATAATAGAAGATAAAGTCGGCTTTATAGAAAACTATTGGGGAAGAGCTCGAAAGATGAAACTCTATCTCTTAATTATGTGAGATTATTTGACAAAAAATAACCACACTTAAAGAAGCCAAATAGTAATACCAGTGTATCATAAGAATTTTCAGAAATCAATTATTTATACATAAACATGGATATGTTTTTTGAAATAAATGGGAAGAAATTACCACAAAACCTTATAATGTAACCGTTTACAATGAATATGATCTATAAAAAAGGAGCCTTATTGGGCTCCTTGATGCATAAAATATGAATATTTATGCTCGTTTTTTAAGCGTTAGCAGACAGTTCCTGAAAAGCTTGATCGACAGCATGGAGAGTGGCTTCAATATCTTCTGTCGTATGAGCGATCGTGACAAACCATGCTTCATACTTGGATGGTGCAAGATTAATGCCTTGCTGAAGCATGAGCTTAAAGAACTTGGCAAACATTTCACCGTCTGTGTTTTCGGCTTGCTCATAGTTTTCAACTTTCACATCTGTGAAATAAACTGTTAGAGCCCCTTTTAGGCGATTTATTGTTATCGGAATTCGGTGTTCTCGTGCTGATTTTGTGATACCCTCTTCAAGCATGGCACCAAGCTTGTCCAAATAATCGTAAACCCCGTCTTGTTTTAAAACTTCTAGGCAAGCGATGCCAGATAAGATCGAGGCGGGGTTTCCAGCCATAGTTCCTGCTTGGTAGGCTGGACCAAGGGGAGCCACACTTTCCATTATTTCTTTCTTTCCGCCATAGGCACCGATTGGAAGTCCGCCGCCAATAATTTTTCCCATCGCTGTTAAATCAGGCTGAATTCCCAACATATCCTGTGCTCCTCCGTACATAAAGCGGAAAGCAGTAATCACTTCATCGTAAATCACAAGGGCCCCGGCTTTATGGGCAAGGTCATTCACTTGTTGTAAAAATCCATCTTTGGGCTCGACAATGCCGAAGTTGCCAACAATTGGCTCAACGAGAACCCCAGCAATTTGGTCGCCCCATTTATTCAATGCTTCTTTAAATGGTTCGATATCATTGAAAGGAACGGTTATTACTTCTTGTGCAATGCTTTGCGGGACACCAGCAGAATCTGGTGTGCCTAGTGTAGAAGGGCCCGAACCTGCTGCGACAAGAACAAGATCGGAATGTCCATGATAGCATCCAGTGAATTTAATGATTTTATCCCTGCCTGTATAGGCGCGAGCAACACGGATTGTGGTCATAACCGCTTCGGTGCCAGAATTAACAAAACGAACTTTCTCAAGATTAGGCATTGCTTCACGAAGCATTTTGGCAAACTTGACTTCGTGTGGTGTGGGTGTTCCATATAACACTCCAGTTTCGGCTGCTCTTTTAATCGCTTCTGTTATATGTGGATGAGCATGACCTGTTATGATTGGACCGTATGCAGCTAAATAGTCGATATATTGATTGCCGTCGACATCCCAAAAATAGGCACCGCTTGCCCGTTCCATTGCGATTGGAGACCCGCCGCCAACCGCTTTGTAGGAGCGGGAAGGGCTATTAACTCCACCTACTATGTATTCCAACGCTTCCTCATGAAGACGTTCTGAATTTGTAAACTTCATAAAAATCCTCCTAATCCTTTCATTAAAACTACCTAATATATTTTAGCACTTGTGTTGCTATTAATGGAAGCAAGCGAAAAAAACTGGTCGCCTTTTATCCTTTCCAGTTAGGAGTGAGATAGATAGCATTCGTTTCTGCCGTGAGCGCTAAAGGGGGAGTTTCCACGGTGAAATTTTTCATCGAAAAACTCCCCTTAAGGCAGACAGAGTGTTTGCCTTAAGGGGAGCACTTTTATTTAAAGTTTGCCTGCTAGGCAGTCTTCGAAAGTTTAAGCGAACAGCTTTGCTAAATCTTTTTCAATTTGGCTTGGCTCAGTTGTAGGAGCGTAGCGTTCAACGACTTGACCAGTTTGATCAACGAGAAATTTAGTGAAATTCCATTTAATATTCTTCGATAACACTCCTTTTTTCTCTTCTTTTAAAAATGTGAAAAGAGGGTCTGCATTTTCACCATTTACATCGATTTTTGCGAACATTGGGAAGGTAACACCATAATTTTTTTGGCAAAATTGGAGGGTTTCATCGATCTGAGCAAATTCCTGATTGTTAAATTGGTCGCAAGGGAAGCCCAAAATCACGAAGTCTTGGTCGGCAAATTTATCGTATAGCTCTTGCAGCCCTTTAAACTGAGGAGTTAATCCGCATTTACTTGCCGTGTTTACAATGAGCAATACTTTGCCTGAGTAATCTTTTAACGACTTTTCTGTTCCGTCTGTCATTTTGACATGAAAATCATATACTGTTTTCATTTTAAACCTCCCGAAATTTCTTATTTTCATTTTAACACGAGTGCTCGACTTTTGCGTACAATTGGAAACGTTCAATAGAAGCAGTTTCCCTTCATTTGCAGTGTGTAGACAAGCTGTTCTATAAAACAGTGATTTGACGTATATATGAAAGAAACATGCTTTATTTTTGTAAAGGTAAAAGATTTTTGACTTAACTTGTGTGAAGCGGCGATTTTACTCGCCATTTAGTGATGATCGGTGCATGAAGCAAATGGGGGAAACATCAATACCGACAGATAGTTAGATTCTTTGCAAGAAAAGAGGGGGTGGACCGGTTGATCTTTTACATATCGATTTTGATCATTGTGATTTGTGTTGTGAGTAGTATCCGACTTCTGTTTACCCCCTATAAAATAAAGGGAAAAAGGGTGTCTCTTGAGAATTTTTTATTCCTTGGAGCTATCTATGCTACCGTTATGGTTAGCTTTGGACTTCTATATGTTTTGCTAGAACTACACGATTTTGCTGTCTTGGATGATGGTTATATTCCGGTAGCCAATCGTTTTTTAACTCGCTTAGAAACAGGCCTTTACTTTAGCGCGATTACATTATTTTCCGTGGGCTACGGCGATATTGCGCCGATCGGAGTGGGGAGAATTATTGCTGTTATCGAAGCGTTGATCGGCTATACGATTCCAGCTGCTTTTGTTGCCAGAACTGTGCTTGATCTAGATAAATAGTCTAATGCTTGTCTTTACTCCGCGGATTCGTTACGCTAATGGTAATAATGAAACGGAGGGATAGCAATGTCTATTGAACAAGGTCAATTAGCACCAGATTTTCAATTACCTGCAAGTGATGGTAGTATGGTCAAACTTTCGGATTTAAGAGGAAAAAATGTTGTTTTATATTTTTACCCGAAGGATATGACGCCAGGTTGTACGACAGAGGCGTGTGATTTCCGCGATCACCATCAAAATTTTACTGACGTCGATGCGGTCATCTTAGGGGTAAGTCCTGATCCGATCGAACGGCATGAGAAATTTATTGAAAAGCATGGGCTTCCTTTTCTTCTTTTGGCAGATGAAGACCATGAAGTTGCCGAAAAATATGGAGTTTGGAAATTAAAAAAGAATTTTGGTAAAGAATATATGGGAATTGAGCGGTCCACTTTTATTATTAACAAAGAGGGAAAAATTGCTAAATCATGGTTGAAGGTTAAAGTTAAAGGACATGTGGAGGAAACATTACAATTTGTGGAAGAAAATCTATAAATAAGTTGTGGATCAGACCAAAGGATTCATAGTATGATTTCGATATAACGCATGCAGCGTTTGAATCATTTACTTAAATATTGGTCATGAATCCTCGGAAAGAGGATGTACTTGATTGGCTACCAAATAAGTTGGGGCCAATTTTTTTATTTTTTTTGAGAAAAATGAAGTAATAACCGTTTCAAATACGTCTAATAATTATGAGACTGGAAAAAAGATGTCATAGAAGATGCAGCCCAATAACAAAACTTAGTCAAAGTAGGTGATGGATTTTGACAGAAAAAGAGATTTATATACTTCTTACAGATACAGGCACTTGGTTTTCAAAAATGATTAAAATGTATACGAGGTTTCCGTATAATCATGTTTCCATTGCCTTAGATCAAGGATTACAAAATATTTACAGTTTTGGGCGAAAAGTTTATACCAATCCGTTTTCAGGTGGCTTCGTGAAAGAACGTATGGATCAAGGTGTGTTTTTTCATAAAAAAGAAACGAAATGTGTGCTCTATAAATTAACAGTCAATGAAGAGCAATTTAATGAGATTATCCAAATAATTTATCAATTTGAACGGTTCTCAGCAAATTATCGATACAATTTATTGGGGATTTTCGCGATTGCCCTTAATATGAAATTAAAACGAGATAATGCCTTTACCTGCTCACAATTTGTCGCAACCGTTTTGGGAATGAGTGGTTTGAAGCTGATGAAAAAAAGTCCTGAACTCATGAGACCGGATGATTTTGCTCTTATTCCAACATTAGAATTAATATATGAAGGAAAACTTCATGAATATCAAAATTATATTCAACCAGCTCCTTTCCCAGTAAGAAATGTTATCGGTGTTTAATGAACTTATATCTTTATCATTTAATTTCAGGCTGCTTCCTTTGGGGCGGCTATTCTTAAGTATAGGTGAATAAATTTGTGCGGAACAGGGCAAGCAGTTCCTTGAGAAAAAGTCAGGATATGCCATTTATAACGTAAAGAGTTGCTCGTAAAATTTATTTTTACAGTCTGTGCGGGTGTCCACGCATCTATTGAAGTGCTGAATATGATTGTATTAGGGCATACCTCCTCAGACAAATGTTTTATTTGACAGGTCACTTCGTTGGCCTGCTTTTTTTGTATATTTATCGACCATGATATTGTTAAAAAAGATTATAATAGAAGAAAAAAGAGGAGAGTGATCGAGTGAAGGTAGTATCATCTATTTTACCTGACGAATCGATTCAAGAAATGATCCGTGCCAAGTTTCCAAACGTTCAATTTGAATTTTATAAAGGGATGAAACATGCTCAAACGAGCTTTCAAGATGCAGAAATCTTCATTACTTATGGCGAAGACTTGACTGAAGAGGATATTACGAAGGCTCAGAATTTAAACTGGATTATGGTCATGTCCGCAGGCCTTGATAAAATGCCGCTGGCGGCTTGCCATAAAAAGGGGATTATCATCACGAACGCGCGCGGAGTACATAAGATACCGATGGCAGAGTATGCGCTGGGAATGATGCTTCAATATGTAAAACAAGCTAGAGTATTGTGGAGCAACGAACAAGAAGAAAAATGGGAACGCCGCGTTCCGATGGAAGAGCTTTGTGGAAAAACGATTCTTATTTTAGGAGTAGGTGCGATTGGAGGAGAGATCGCGCGTCTTGCTAAAGCATTCAGAATGAATACAATCGGTGTAAATCGTACGGGAAATCCGGTTGAATTTGTAGATGAATTGTGTCAATTAGATGACATCTCTACAGTAGTGGGAAAAGCGGACTTCATTGTTTCTGTATTGCCAAGTACACCGGAAACCACTCATTTACTAACATATGAGCACTTTAAGCTGATGAAAAATACGTCTGTCTTTATCAATATTGGGCGTGGTGACTTGGTTGAAGAAGACACTCTTTTTGAGGTTATGAAGAATAAAGAGATCGCCCACTTATTTTTAGATGTATTTGCAGTCGAACCTTTGCCAGAGGGACATCCGTTTTGGCAAATGGAACAAGTAACCGTTACACCGCATCTTTCGAGCCTGACAAAGAATTATTTACCAAGATCATTTGAAATATTTGAAAAAAACTTACATACATATAATAATAAAGGTAATAACATGATAAATCAGATTGATTTAACGCGAGGGTATTAGTAGATATATTGACAAATAGGGAACTTTACGAGTACACTAATTATAAATATTATAAAGTAAGAATTTATACTAGAAAAGAGGTGCATGGCGGTGTCACATAGTGAATTAAAAGAAGCACTTGATACCTTAAAAGGAACTGGGGTTAGAATAACTCCACAACGTCATGCGATACTTGAGTATTTAATAAACTCAATGTCACATCCTACAGCTGATGATATTTATAAAGCATTGGAAGGCAAGTTTCCAAATATGAGTGTGGCAACGGTTTACAACAATCTAAGAGTATTTCGTGAGGTTGGTCTTGTAAAAGAATTAACCTATGGGGATGCATCTAGCCGCTTTGATTTTATTACAACTAATCATTATCATGTTATTTGTGAAGCTTGTGGGAAAATTGTCGACTTCCATTATCCAGGTTTGGATGAGGTTGAACATCTTGCTTCACACGTAACGGGCTTCAAGGTCAGTCATCATCGGATGGAAGTATACGGTACCTGTCCTGACTGTTCAGCCAAAGAAGCTCATTAACTGATAGTACTTGCTATCAGTTATTTTTTTTGTTCTATTCGTGCAAAATTCAAGTTATAGAGGACGTTCAAAAATGAAAAAACTCGGCAATTTCGCCGAGTTGGTAGTGGACTATGTAAAGATGTGATGAATTAGCATTCATAGCTTGTTATCCTTCTCCGGTACCCATTAGCTCTTTAAAGAGTTTCATTTTTTAGGAGTCTGCTTTTTTGCTGTTATATTTCTCATTAAATTCTAAACCTTCAAGGTTAGGATCAAGAGTGAGCGGTTCATTGCAATGCATACATATGTCGACTCGACCTAATATCTTTGTTGGTTTTTCACAGTTTGGGCATTTCACTTGAACAGTTTTTGTGGAAAGCATGCCAATCCAAAAATAAACAACTGTACTTGCAATAATAGACAGCAAACCTAAAAACATAAAAATAGACATTAAGATTACAGACTGCCTGAAAAATATCCCGAGATACATGATGAAAAATCCGACAAAAATCAAGCTGAGCGCAAACGTGCGGATTTTATTTATTTTACTTGAATATTTAGCCATTATTGTACCCTCCTAAGACTTAACTATATCACATAAATGAGGGTGAAATAAATGGTTAACAAGCGTTGGTGTCGAAGTTTGTCTAGAAAATTAGCAGGAGATCGTTTAGAATTGTCGAAGATATAGGCTAACAATATAATGGGGGAATGATGATGGAAGACATTCTTCGTCCGATTTATCAGGAAAGGGCAAGTGACCCGAATACTCTTGGAGTATTAACAATAGAAAAAATCCAATATTCAATACCAACAACCGATACGTTTGATACGATTCTTTTAATGGTTGTTAAAGAGGCAGAACAGCCTATATTTGTAAAGCACTATTCTTATGAAGGTAAAAAAGCCGCGCTTTATATAGTTACTGAAAAAAAGCTCAATAATTGGATACTATTAGGTTCTAATAAGAGAATATTTGATTGGCTCTATAATGGTAAAATTGTTTTTGACCGAAATGAATATGTTGCAAAATTAAAAGAAGAGATGAAGGAATTTCCGTTCTATGGACGAAAAATCAAAATGGGCTTGGAGTTTGCTAAGCTCATTCGTAGATACATGGATGGGAAAGCATTTTTTGAAAACCACCATTATTTGGATGCGTATAATCATGTCATTCACTCTTTGCACCATTTGGCAAGATTATCGATTATTGAAAATGGATTCCATCCTGAAGTAACAGTTTGGAATCAAGTGAAACAAATGGAGCCTGAGATTTACAAACTTTATGTGGAATTAGTGAATAGTGATGAAACGATGGAAAAACGCTTGGAGCTTCTCTTTCTTGCAAGTGAGTTTCTCATTCATTCACGTACAAAAGTCGGTATTAATCATTTATTAGAGGTTCTGGGTGAACGGGAATTTTGGACTTTTAACGATATGATTCGTCACGAAGAGTTAGTGGAGTATTCAGTTGATTTATCCATTTTACTCGAGTATTTGATTGAAAGAGGGTATATTGACGTTAAAAATGTGGAAACAAAAGGACAGGGTGTTTTTCATCGTTGTTACTTTGTAGCCAAAAAATTATCTTAAAAAAATATAAAAAAGGGTTGCTTTCTTTTAAAATACTTGTTATATTAATATCCGTCGCTGCGAAACGCATTGAAAAATGTTTTTCCTTTGACGGATTGCTTTTAAAAAAGATGTTGACATCAACATCACTACATGTTATATTAAGAAAGTCGCTTCTGAAGCGGCACTGTGATTGAACTTTTTGTTTTAATCATGATTGCACTTTGAAAACTAAACAAATCATACGTCAACAAATCATAGTGGAGGCACTCTTTATGAGAGCCGAAGCTAGCCAACGTTTATTATAAACATAAGAGCTAATCTTACTCTTTTTTGGAGAGTTTGATCCTGGCTCAGGACGAACGCTGGCGGCGTGCCTAATACATGCAAGTCGAGCGCTTGCACAAGAAAGCTTGCTTTCTTGTTGCTTGAGCGGCGGACGGGTGAGTAACACGTGGGCAACCTGCCTATAAGACTGGGATAACTTCGGGAAACCGGAGCTAATACCGGATAATGCTTTTGAACACATGTTTGAAAGCTGAAAGATGGTTTCGGCTA
>NZ_JARGEJ010000100.1:0-7043 GCF_029211245.1 Robertmurraya sp. DFI.2.37
CTTTGCCTGTTGATTATCTGTACCAAGAGCAAATGTTTCGAAACTTGCTTGTGCACTTTTTAAGCCTGCTAGAGCTGTCTTAACATCATTTATTACTGTCATGATGAATCCTCCTTGAATTTTTTTTGACCTTTTTAGATTACCTGAATCAGAATTTTCTTATGTGGTGAATTTTTTGGAAATATAGTTATAAAATTACTTTTGGTGAATAGCACCATTTTTTCTGTAGTAACCTCGTTTCCAAATCCCCATCAATTCTTCTATTTGGCGACGATTATAGGATTGCGATGTATAATCTTTTTGGGTAATATGTCTCATCTCAAATTTTTTCCACCGTTCCCTTTACTGAACTTAATTAAACACAATAAATATAGAAAACGCCTATAGTGACGGTTCATGTTAATATGGAGTGCGCTGTTACACCGTATGATTAAAAATAAAAAAGGGATTTACGTATATTGCAAATCCCATCTATCCATCTTAGCTAAAAGATTATAATAGTTTTATTCTTCCGATGCAGATGCTTGGGCTTGTAACTGAGATTGTACTTGACTAATTAATGTTTGTATTTGTGCAACCTCATTTGATGCTTGTTTTAATGCTTCTGAAGCAAGAGTAGTATTAGCAGCAGATTGTTCAATCGCTGAAGTTATCATATCTTTTACAATAGAAGAGGCTGCCTCTGCTTGTTTTAATTTATTAGTATCAATTTGATTAGCCATGCTACTTCCTCCTGTTTGTGGTTTAGTACAAAAGATAGAATGCCTCGAATAAATTGTTTTATCCTCAATTCTAAATAGCAATTATTCCTTTGGATAGACAATTATTGAGATTCCTTTCGTTTTAAAATTAAGCCAAAATATTACTAAAATAAATCTCCTGTAGCTAGGCTCTCCTTTTTCTGTAATAGGATGCTTTTCTAAAACTGACTCAGCTTATCCCTTAAATGAATAATTACATAGTAAATGTAAAAAATATATTTGTTAAAAATAACTAAGGAGATGATACAAATGGCATTAATACCTTATGATCCATTTAGACAATTAACTAACATTAGGAGAGATTTTGACAGATTATTCAATGATTTCCCTTTTCATTTAGACAATGATATGAATCAATTGGGGAATATAAGAGTGGATGTTCATGAAACAGATAAAGAGGTAGTAGCAACTTGTGACATTCCAGGCTTACAGAGTAAAGAAGATGTAAACATTGATATTGAAAATAATGTATTGAGAATTAGTGGCTCAATTAACAGAACTAATGAGATTAAAGAAGAGAATATGCATAGGAGAGAAAGATACACAGGTAGCTTTCACAGAGCTATTACACTACCAACTCCTGTTTCTGAGGAAGGTATAAAGGCTTCTTATAAGAATGGTGTACTAGAAGTTATCATGCCTAAACAAACTCAAACAAATAAAAAGAGAATTGATGTGGATTTCCATTAAAAATGAGCAGTTTGCTACCTGTTATGAAAGAGTTTGGCAGGGATTACTTGCAGGAAATTGCTGAGGAACAACCTGACCTAGTTGATTTGCTAATTTTAAGCTGCCATTTACCTCAGGCAAAGAAAAAAATTATTTTAAATGAGCTGACTAATAATATTAAAAATTCCTACCAGCATTACTTCCTTTGAGGTAATGCTTTTCTTTTGTAAGCCCGAACTATAAAAAATAAGCATACCTTAACCGTACGCATCATAAATCACCGTATATCATGATTTTTTTAATCAGATATACGGTGATTTCATTTTATCTGCCACATTCTGCTTGGATCATTTTTGACCAAGGCATATATTGATTTAAAATTTCCGAATGTGGATAGATATCAAGATTCGGAAAATCCGTCAGTAACTTCAAGAGATAACGATAGAAATCCACTCCGTTTGCTTTTGCCGTTTCTGCGATACTTAAACAGATGGCGTTGGCTTTTGCACCAGCTTCACTGACGGAAAAGAGCCAGTTTTTTCTTTTATGTGTTTAAGTCCTAAAAGGAAAAACTGGATTTTTGCAAACACTCCGAAAGGAGCGAAGGCTAGTGCTGTGACTTATAGTATTGTAGAAACAGCCAAAGAAAATGGGCTTAATCCTTATCAATACTTGATGTACATTTTCGAGAAGCTTCCCAATGTAGATGCGAGTAATGAGAACGCCATTGATCGGATTTTTAAAGCCTGATTTTCTACTTCTGTCAAAAATGTCTCGTCATATTCAAATTCCTGTACCTCCGATAAATATCTTATATTTTTTGCTGCTTCAATTCCTCGCCTACGCAAGGCTTTCGATTTTACCAAATCACAATAATAAATGGTATTCGCTGTAGTTGGTACTGAGCCAGCTAATTGAGTAAGATAGGTTACGCCGCCCACATCCTCCAGTATCCCTTTTTGATTTAGTTGTTCGGAAACAGTGACCACATCAATATCTTTATAGCCACCCTTTATACTCTTTAATTCTGGTTTTAATTCTTCCTCTGGAATAAGTAATGATAAGGTTTTGAATAGTTTGTCATCACCTTTGTTGCTTAACTCTGCTGCTAATTTATTTACATACCAATTAGGTGCTCCTGTCGCAATTAATCATATCGGCACATGTTTCAACAGATTTTTCAAAGCGATAAATAAATACAACTTCAATATATCTTTGTCCATCTTTCGAGTGCGGCTTAATGACTTCTAATTTTTGAAATAGGCCCGAGATTTACTGGTGTTCCATACAATTATAAATTGTTATACACAACTTCCAGTAGCTTGATAATATTGTCTTGACGTTGAAACAGTTCGTCCTGACGTTGAAATAGTTTGTCAAGAGTTTTCGTTATACTTTGAATGGCATTACCTGTGCCATAAAGTTTATTCTTGAACTCTACAAGCCCTTGCTTTATCTTTTCAATTTTATTGTCAATTACATCGGCGTATGCGAGCCATAGTATAAATTCGTACATAAAAGGATTAGATTAGTCATTCCTAGGTCCAGTTTAAAAAATTGGGTATTGCTAGGCCTAGTTTCGTATTGCAAAAAATGTGCTATTGCCGTTTATTATTTTCAGGATAGTATTTAACAACAAGAGTCAAATTGAACAGTTGTTTTTCAGTCTTTTTTCATATCGAGAAACATATACTCAGTAAGAATGACTTTAGAATAGGAGGATCTAAATGACAAACAACAACCTGTTAAGCTTTTATGATCCATATGTTTATCAGACATTAACAACCATTGTTGGTAAAATTGTTACTGTTCAAACCATAAGAGGTAGCGTTCGTGGCTCCTTGAAAAATGTATTGCCAGATCACATTGTTGTCGAATCTAACGGAACTCCCTTTTTTATTCGTACCCAGCAAATTATTTGGGTTTTTCCTGGTTAACAAAAAGGAAGTGGAGGGGAAATAATGTTTAAAAGAATAAATAAATTGGCAATTGAACTTCCTATACCCGCACACGGCGATATGAATGCTGCAGCAGCAGTACAAGAACTCTTGGGTGGCAAGTTTGGGGAGATGTCTACCTTAAATAACTATATGTTTCAGTCTTTTAACTTCAGAAATAAAAAAAAGCTAAAACCATTCTATGAGTTAGTGGCAAGCATTACAGCAGAAGAATTTGGTCATGTAGAACTTGTTTCTAATACGATTAATTTGTTATCGGTAGGTAATACTTTTCCAGGGAATCCGGATATCACTCCACTTCAAAATGGGAAGGATGCGAGAAACACCCACCATTTTATTTCTACAGCTCAAACGGCTATACCAGGTGATTCAATGGGAAGACCTTGGACTGGTGATAATGTTTTTAATAGTGGAAATCTGGTTTTAGATTTAACACATAACTTTTTTCTAGAGATTGGTGCACGTACACATAAAATGAGAGTTTATGAGATGACTGATAACCCAGTTGCTAGAACCATGATTGGGTATTTACTTGTTCGTGGAGGAACACATATCCTCGCCTATGCGAAAGCAATCGAAATTGCTACAGGGGTAGACTTGACGAAAATGCTTCCAGTTCCAAATCTTGATAACTCAAAATTTGATTATGCCAGACCGTTCATAGAAAAAGGCTTAAGCAATGTGCTATTCACATGGAGCGAAACAGAATACAGGGATATCGGAATGATTTGGAAAGGAACAAATCCGGAAAATGGGCAACCGCTTGAAGTGAAAATTGGTACTCCTGAAGGCGGACCAATTCCAAACTTAGAGGAGTTACCTGAAGAATTTGCTCCTGGTATTACTAGGGACGATTATGAATTAATCAAAAAACGTCTAATGGAAAATTTATAATAGATTTTTTGTAGGAAAGTTTTTCAACGACCTGGAGGATTTGAAGCAACTATAAGAGGATATTTTTACCAAGCAGCTAGAGAAACAGAAATTAGGTTAGCAAGGAGACTAATTAAAGGAGAACGATTTCATCCATTACTTCCTTTGAGGTAATGCTTTTCTTTTGTAAGCCCGAACTATAAAAAATAAGCATACCTTAACCGTACGCATCATAAATCACCGTATATCATGATTTTTTTAATCAGATATACGGTGATTTCATTTTATCTGCCACATTCTGCTTGGATCATTTTTGACCAAGGCATATATTGATTTAAAATTTCCGAATGTGGATAGATATCAAGATTCGGAAAATCCGTCAGTAACTTCAAGAGATAACGATAGAAATCCACTCCGTTTGCTTTTGCCGTTTCTGCGATACTTAAACAGATGGCGTTGGCTTTTGCACCAGCTTCACTGACGGAAAAGAGCCAGTTTTTTCGACCCATCACATTTGGACGAATGGCATTTTCGGCTGGATTATTATCAATTTCGATACGGCCATCCTTCAAGAATGCTTTTAGTCCATTCGCTCTGTTCAGAGTATATTCAGAAACAGGACAATCGTTGGACCTTGACTGGGCACACTTCGATAGACCCAATTGGAAAGGTTCTTATCATTCGTGTTCAGGCCATAACGCTCCCATTCCTTTACCTGACGGTAAAGAGGTAAGTATTGTGAAAATTTATCATACATCACTTTGGAAGTACGCTAGGACTTGCGATGCTACGTTGAATGGGAGGTTGTGGCGCTTTACCACGTTTAATCTGCCCTTTTTGTAATGAATCGCTTTTGCATTTTTTACATTCATAAGCGTGTTCAATATGTTGAACTTTCATCATTTTCGCAGGAATAAATTTCGCCTCTTCACGCACGATTGTACTGCCCATTTCTATCATTTGATCATGGCAACCGTCACAGATTGTATTTGCTGGATGATGGTGAATAGCTTCTATTTCAATATCTTCACGCAAGGAATCATTTCGTTTTTTTGGTTGAATTTTTCGTACAACAGTATAAGAAATGGTCTGTTGGCTTTGTTCTTCTGTGTGATCAGGATCAGTAAAAGACGGGTCATCCTCAAATAAGGACACTTGCAAATTCCTTTTCTCATAACTGTCTTACCGCAAATGATATAAATGTTTTTAACGCTTGTATAGTCGTGTTTCACCCATTTTTCAACTCCCTCATGACCGCTTGGATGATGTGCTCATCTACACCGTTAAAGAAGGAAATTTCAGCGTTTGCCGTTTTAATCGTGCAAGTAGGATTGGAGGAAAGCACTGTTGGCTTTGTTGCAGAATTATTTTCGTTTTCGGTATGTAATGTAACGGGAACAATGGTTAGTTTTTGTTGTGGCATAGGAAAGCACCTCCTTTTATTGATACATGTATCGTACCAGGAGGTGCTGCGTGTTTATATGCGTTGTTTGAATGGGGGCTTACGGTAATCTTCACAAATAGACGTTAGTAATTTATTTTTAAAATAGAATATGTTCTTTGTGATAAGAGTGCAATTCTCATTAATTTAAATAATTTAACTTACCTATAAAGGAAATAAACATAAATGATTTTTAGTTTTGCACGAATTATTTCGTCAGCTCAAGGAAACTTACCTTATTACACAATAAATAAAAAAACGGAGTGAACTTTTACATTATAAAAAAGGGATTTAGATATATGGGATCAAGGGAGTAATAGTAACTTTACTTAAGTTTAAATTATTATTTACTTATGGGATTTCGGAGCATTAAAGTACCTAAAGAATTACTTTCTTTAGATACTTTAATGCCTTTTAAGAAAGGGGGAAAGTGGAGGCGATTATCCCCTAATAAATGAAGTATTCCCTAATAAAATCAATATCCATAAAATTTTAATATTTAATTTTCCCTCTGCATTCTTACCTCATTCTTAACCTTAAATTCCCGACATATTATTAGATTAAAATGAGATGAGACAAGGTGATTGTTATTTTTCAGAAATTAATTGCTACTCTTATTGGAAGTCTGTTATTAGGAGTTGGTGTGAATGGGTTCCTAGTTCCTCATCATTTAATAGACGGTGGAATTGTTGGAATCGCACTATTACTCCATTATTTTTTAAAATTTCCAACTGGTATTATAATGGTGGGGTTGAGTATCCCTATTTGTATATTTTCCTCATTAAATAATAAAGAGTATTTTTTTAGTAGTTTGCAAGGCTTATTGGTTTCGTCCTTATTTATTGATTTACTGGCTCCTCTTCGTTTTCAATTTTTTATTCCCCAACTTGCAAGTGCACTAATTGGAGGTGCAATAATTGGAGTTGGAGTTGGTCTAATGCTGCGATATAAAACAAGCACTGGAGGAACTGACTTACTAGCTGAAATTATTTCCGAAACTTTTTCGTTAAATATTGCACTTGTAATTATACTGATAGATGGAATTATTGTGTTGGCAGGTCTGGCTTTATTAAAATTAGATGCCTTCCTTTATTCATGTATAGCTATAATCGCTGTGGGTTTCATAACATCCTTAATTAAAGGAAAATAATCTTTTATGGGACCAAAAGCTAACCTTTATTAAATTCCCTCCATGTTTTACCAGTAATGGAATGCTAAGAAAAACCGGGCAAAAACCGCCCGGTCCCTTTTTGTCTAGCGAATATCCGAAATTTTATACTCTATACCGTGTACTCCTTTGTAATACTCGGGATACATTTCTCCTCCGCATTTTTCACACGA
>NZ_JARGEJ010001000.1:0-202 GCF_029211245.1 Robertmurraya sp. DFI.2.37
TTGAACCCCAATTGATTCCAAAGCGTAAAAGAGACGTATCCTCTATCGAGGATAAGGTCATTGCGATGTACGCCAGAGGAATGTCTCAACGAGACATCTCTTCTACGATAGAGGAGATCTATGGTTTCTCTGTGTCTCATGAAATGGTATCCGATATTACAGATGCAGTACTTCCTGAATTAGAGGAGTGGCAAAACCGTCC
>NZ_JARGEJ010000101.1:0-6929 GCF_029211245.1 Robertmurraya sp. DFI.2.37
CGTTTGTATCCAAGATTTCCATTCAAATATTCGGTAACAATCTTTATTTTAAATTCCTCACTATATTTGGCCATAATAATACCCCCAGAAGTTAGATTTATTACTCTAACTTCTGGGGGTCGGTACCGAATTGGACTTTTCTATTTCTGTATAACCGATCCTTTTATTCGGAAAACATATACTTTTTATAGTGATAGCGAATGGAGAAAATTAAACTAAGGGCAAGCATATTCCCCATTAAGGAGCTGCCTCCATAACTTATAAATGGAAGGGGAATTCCTGTAATCGGAAGGATCCCAATCGTCATACCAATATTTTGAAAAACATGAAACGTAATCATACTTATTACACCAACACAAATATAAGTATAAAAAGGATTTTTTGTTTCCATTCCCACTCTTGTTATATGATAAATAAGGAGGAAAAATAAACTCACAAGAAGACTCGCTCCAACGAAACCATATTCCTCTCCCACTACACTAAAGATAAAGTCTGTATGGCTTTCAGGCAAATATACTTCCCTTGTGCCAAAGCCTTTCCCGCTTGTTTGTCCAGACCCAATGGCAAGGAGAGACCTTGTTAATTGATAGCCAGAAGTACTGGAGTAATTATAAGGGTCAAGCCATGAATAAATACGGCCAAATTGATATTGTTTTACTCCTAAGTATTTCTCCAAAATTTCAGGTTTTACTAGAACAAAATAAAAAATGATGGAAACAAGTGAAGCACCGAAAGCAAAAATAGGCATAAGGATTTTCCAAGTGATGCCGGAAATAAAAATCATTCCTAGCATAATTGCAATTAAAACGAGGGCTGTTCCAAGGTCGGGCTGCTTCATAACAAGCAGCAAAGGCGCAGCTGTCACAATGCCGATTTTTATCAATAACCAACCATCACTTTTTATTGTTTTAAATTGATTTTTCTCATGATGATCTGAGATAAGTTTTGCTAAAGCCAAAATCAGAAATACCTTTACAAATTCAGATGGTTGTAAAGAGCCGATCCCCGGTGCCCTGAACCAACTTTTCGCTCCATTAATCACGGGTGCAATGCTGCTTGGAGCGACAAGCAGAAATCCAAGAAGAAGGAGCCCCAGTCCATAAAAGTACCAGGAAAGCTTTTTTAACTGGTCTGAATCAAAGGCAATCATCACGGCAATGATAACCGCCCCAATTCCGTACCAAACAATTTGTTTTAAGAGAAAGTTCTCTCCATATTGTCCTGTCGATTGAGCACTGTAAATCGCAATACAGCTTGCGATGAATAATAAAAATAAAATAAAAACAAGATTAAAATCAAACCTGGATGTCGAATTTTTCTCAGTCGTCATGATTATTCTCCCTTAGATATACATCAAACAAAATAGAAATACAGTAAGAACAAATGAAACTGCTCTTCTTATATATTTTATTCCTTGCAAAAGGCTTATCACTAGATTTTTCAAATGGCTTTGTTATATGTCGGTACTGATCTTTCGCTCAGTTTCTCTTTAACCTTCCAGTATAACTAAAAGGGGCGCGAAACCAAGGCTTCATACGAAAAATTGTATGATCAATCATTTGGTTTCCCAAAGCCTTTTAATAAATAAGCTGCCATTCTTCATTATATTTATCCTAAAGGAAAATCACAACTTTTCAAAGCTGCTGGATATTGTTACCTATTAAAGTTAAGTTGAATTATTAATGAGACGTTGTACAAAGATGATTGATGAACATCCATTTTTCACATGGATTGGCAAATGTCCTAAATAAAAAACAAACAGAATTAAATTCCAGAAACAATGAAACCAACCATAATTCTGCAACGTTAAAATGTTCATTTTTATTTGAAGGTGCCATTAGGAACTCGGCTTATTAATATATTTTTCGATAATATCTGCTTGAAGCTTTCTTAAATTATCCGGCACCTGTGGAATAGAATAGCCAATATACAAAGGTGTCGTTACAAATCGGGGGACAATTTTTGCATAAATTACTTCATCCATGCGATAAAAAAAGAGATTATAACTACTTGCCCTGAATGGAAACTCATTAAGTATATAATGAACGGCGATCTGGATATATGAGGCGAAGGACGGCAATTGCTGCAAATTGCTCATCCTTACATTAAATTCATAAAAGCCAACCTTTGGCTTAGTTGAAAGCGAAAAAAGGACATCACTTTCCTCTGCAATCTTCAGTCCTTCAAATATAGAAGAGGAGACATTTTCCATATAATCAATCGTCTTTAATCCGATAATTTGCATGTGTGGATGGGCAATCGATCCTCCGGATAAGGGACCATGATTTTTGAAAAATAAAACAGATTGATATTCTCCACCTTCCTCCATTGCCTGCCAATGCTTCAGCGCAAAGGTAAATAATCTCACTAAATGTTCTTTTGTGTACAATGAAAGTTCACCGGAACAATCGTCCGTTTCAATTAATACTGTTTGAAAGGCATTTTCGAGCACCGGATATTTATTTTTTAGTAAGATGATAGGACCATCTACATCGATGAGATCAGTCAGCTCTTCCCTCGCGCAAAATGGGCAGCGTGTATTTTTATTGCGAATACTCTCAGGTTTTTGAACCCCTATTTCTGTATTAAAAAACAAATGTATATCACTCATCGGTTCACCTACTTTTCCCCTTTTCATTAACTCTATTGTATTGGAATATGACTAATTTAGCGAACCTTTCACATTCAACTAAAACGACATTTATATGTAATGACACGCTTCAGCAAAATTCTCATTATGATAGATGCGGAGATAAACAATGATGAAACTTGCTAGTAATTAGTGATTGGACATATGAGATGAAATCAATTCTAATACAAGGCTGTTTAGTTTATATATGACGATTAATGCGGCATTTTTAACTATTAGTACCGTTATTATTAATTTTTACTGACCTCCCAACAAATTACATGGACCAACCACTAAATTTGTGAACAAAATATGAACGTTCCGAACAATACTTAACAATACTTAATGAAATGTAATAAAGATCACAGTTTGAACTTAACTCAATTTAGTAAGCTAAGACAAGAAATGATGAGGTTAGGTGATGGCAATGAATGATGAAACCTATACGGTCGAAGAGGTTGCTAAGCTTTTTAAAATTTCAAAGCACACTGTTTATGAGCTTATTAAACGGAGAGAGCTTCATGCTTTTAAGGTTGGAAATAAGATGCGCATTGATAAAATCGAAGTTGAGAGATTTAAGAAAGCGGACTCCTCTGCGGGGATGAATGAGCAGGCCCTATCTCTCCTACTTGCTGGCAGTCATGATTTTTTAATCGAACATTTAATTAAATATGTAACAAAGCAAGCTAATTTCTTATCCATTCAACCTACCTATATCGGAAGCCTAGAAGGGCTTATGATGCTTTATCGAGGCAACTGTGATGTTGCTGCCATTCACCTTCTAGATCCTTCTTCCGGGGAATACAATCTTCCCTTTATAAAGTTGTTCTTTGTCCATGAACCGCTCACAGTCATTCGTTTAGCCAGTCGTGAGCAAGGCTTTATTGTGGCTCAGGGGAATCCAAAAGAAATCCAAGATTTTACGGATTTAACGAGAAAAGAAATTACTTTTGTTAATCGGCAAAAGGGTTCTGGGACTAGATTTCTGTTAGATTCACATCTAGCCAAGGAAAACATTGAGCCGAGTGCAATAAAGGGCTATAGCAATGAGGAATGGAATCACCTTTCAACCGCCACATATATTAGTCGGGGAATCGCAGATGTGGGGTTAGGAATTCGTTCTGCTGCAGAACAGCTTAATTTAGATTTTATCCCGGTTGCGAATGAACAATTTGATTTAGTACTGCGCTGGAATAAAAAGAATAAAGATGCCCTTCAGCATCTGCTGGATATTATCCAATTAACTAGCTTTAAAGAGAGCATTCGTTCTCTTAAAGGATATAACACCCATGAATTCGGGAAAATCATTCATGAAAAAAATAGGGGGAAACAGTAATGAATTTAAAACGCTTTTTATCCACAACACTAATTGCATTCCTACTTGTCTTTATTGCGGCATGTGGGAATACAGAAAACGACAGGAATGAAGGAGCAACTCCAGAACAGGAGACTCCTACTAAAGAGGAAGCAGTTGATGCAACAGAGCTGATTTTAGCAACGACAACGAGTACGCAGGATAGCGGCTTATTAGATGAAGTGATCATTCCTTTATTTGAAGAGGAACACCCATACAAAGTTAAAACTATTGCTGTTGGAACTGGACAAGCTCTTGAAATGGGAGTAAATGGAGAAGCAGATGTTTTATTAACTCATGCACCGGATGCAGAGCAAGAACTCGTTGACAACGGTGATGTCCAAAACTACAAACGTATCATGTATAATGATTTTATTATTGTTGGACCTTCGGCTGATCCGGCAGGAATTAAAGGATTAGAAGTTTCAGAGGCTTTCCAAAAATTATATGACGAAAACGCCGTATTTGTTTCTCGTGGCGATGACTCTGGTACGCATAAAATGGAATTAGGACTATGGGAAGCGATCAATATCACTCCAACTGATAATTCTTCATATGTGGAAACTGGACAAGGGATGGGGAATACCCTACAAGTTGCCAATGAAAAAGAAGGCTACGTACTTACAGATAGAGCGACTTACCTAGCTCAAAAGGACAATTACTCTGATATGGATATTATTGTCGAAGGCGACGATGCTTTATTGAATATCTATCACGTTATGGAAGTAAACCCGGAAAAGAACGACTTAATTAACAATGATGGCGCGAACGCATTTGTGGAATTTTTAATTAAGCCTGAAGTTCAAGATGCGATTGAAGAATTCGGAAAAGAGGAATATGGTCAATCTCTATTCTTTAAATATACTGAATAACTCTATTACACCACTCTCTATATAGTTAAAATAAAACCCATTTAATGCTGTTCCATTTTCTAAGTGTAGACAACATCTAAAATCAGCCACCATCAGACTGATTGAAAACATTTGCCGTATCACAGTGCGAAGCCTTGGGAGGAGCGGAGTTACCATAGTAGGTAATGAGCCAGCAAACAAGGAGAGTAACGAAGAAAGCGAGCGTTTGCGGGCGGCCTGAAATACCTAGTAATCTGTACTAGGTATTTTCTTTAATCTAGAAACGAACGGATGGAATCAATATGGACTTATTAATTGATGGACTAACACGGGCGGTCGAAATGATCATTACTGGTGATCGTGAAGTTTATGAAATCACTTGGCGGACATTACGGATTTCCTTAACGGCCATTTTAATCAGCACGTTAATTGGAATTCCTCTCGGGATTTTATTAGGTTTAACAAAATTTCGCGGTAGAAAGCTATTATTGGTTTTCATTAATATTGGAATGGGGCTTCCACCTGTTGTCGCAGGACTTTGGATCACCATATTTCTATGGCGCTCTGGTCCACTCGGACATCTTTCTCTTCTCTATACTCCAACGGCGATTGTTTTAGCACAAATACTCGTCTCTTTACCTATTTTAATTGGACTTACAAGCAGCGCATTCCAACAAATTGACGAGAAAATGCTTCTGCAAATCAAAGCCCTTGGGGCAACAAAACTACAATCGCTAAAAATCCTCTTAAACGAAACAAGGATTGCGATCCTAGCAGCTATAATCGCCGGATTCGGCAGAGTAATTGCAGAAGTGGGAGCGGCCATGATGGTGGGGGGAAACATTAAAGGAGATACTAGAATCTTAACCACCTCCATTGTCATGGAAGTATCAAAGGGGAATTTCGATGTTGCTTTTGCCCTATCGTTCATTATTATGTCACTAGCATTTATGATTACCTTCTTTTTAACCTTTTTACAGCAAAGGAGTCGAAGATCATGAATACTCTTTTAAGGCTAGAAAATATGACTTACATGGCCCAGCAAAAAACCATTCTCTCGATTCCCTCTTTTTCAATTAAACAAGGAGAGATCATCGGGATAATGGGACCAAACGGAGCTGGAAAAAGTACGCTATTAAAGCTTCTTTCACTACTCGATTCTCCTAGCGAAGGACAAATCTTTTTAAAAGAGAAACCGCTCTCTGAACAAAAAATTACAATCGATCTGCGCAGGAAATTTGCGATCGCTCTTCAACAATCTTTGCTATTAAATACCTCTGTCTACCAAAATGTTGCACTTGGCCTGAAAATTCGTAAGCTTGCCAAACCTATTATAAATGACAAAGTCGAGTACTGGTTAGACAAGTTTAACATCTCTCATCTTGCCAAAAAACACGCCTTTCATTTGTCTGGTGGGGAAGCGCAAAGAGTAAATTTAGCACGGGCGATGGTTCTAGAACCAGAAGTACTATTTTTAGACGAGCCTTTTTCTGCACTTGACTTTCCAACTAAAGTACAACTTTTAAAGGAATTAAAAGAAATTTTAAATTCTACCCGGACGACAACCGTATTTGTGAGCCATGATCTTTTAGAGGTGAAATATTTAACAGACCGCCTCTCGATTCTTATGAATGGGAAAATTCAACAAACGGGGACAACTGCCGAAGTAATTGAAAAACCAAATGAAACTACTGCATCTTTCATTAATCAATGGAAAGAATTTATTCATTAAAGCACAGCAGAGAAGCTCAAAGAAATAAACAAGCACACAAATTTGGAGTCATTAAATGGGTAGTACATTTCTTCTATCATCGGTGCATTCCTTTATAACATTACAGTTAAGATTCCATTTAGATATTTGCTTGTGCTAGACTCACGTACACCAATTAAAAAGGGAGTCGCAATCGAAATGAGCCAAAAATTAATAGCGACATATAACAAAGCCAAATAAAAAAAGAGAGTAGCATGTAATATGGTACCTATAGTTAGGACACTTGAAAAAGAGTGTTTTATCTATAGGTATTTTTTTATATACTTAAACTTACTAAATAAGAACTAGGGGACAACATGAGTAAAATAACATTTTCAACTACAG
>NZ_JARGEJ010000102.1:0-6628 GCF_029211245.1 Robertmurraya sp. DFI.2.37
CCAATAGTCCGGTGGCGATAGCGAGAAGGTCACACCCGTTCCCATACCGAACACGGAAGTTAAGCTTCTCAGCGCCGATGGTAGTTAGGGGCTGTCCCCTTGTGAGAGTAGGACGTTGCCGGGCAAACCTTTATTTTATTCCGCGGTAGCTCAGTGGTAGAGCAACGAGCAAAGCATCTTGAATGGTGCTGCGAGTTGTACTCATCGAGCTGCTACTTGAATTAACATTCTGAGATGAGGACTATCGGGAAGTATTCAAGGTAGAGGAATATATTATTAATTTTCCGCGGTAGCTCAGTGGTAGAGCAATCGGCTGTTAACCGATCGGTCGTAGGTTCGAATCCTACCCGCGGAGCCATTTTAGTCACTTTATTAGTAGTATAATTGTGAGCTAGAATGCATGCTTCCATAGCTCAGCAGGTAGAGCACTTCCATGGTAAGGAAGAGGTCACCGGTTCGAGCCCGGTTGGAAGCTCTTTGAAAATGACATTACGGCCCCTTGGTCAAGCGGTTAAGACACCGCCCTTTCACGGCGGTAACACGGGTTCGAATCCCGTAGGGGTCATTAAAGTTGCACTTGCTGCAACATTGGAGGATTAGCTCAGCTGGGAGAGCACCTGCCTTACAAGCAGGGGGTCGGCGGTTCGATCCCGTCATCCTCCACCAACATTTTTTCGCGTTAGCGAAAATAATGTACCTTTTAATTGTTTGTGTTAATATATAGGCCGGCCTAGCTCAATTGGTAGAGCAACTGACTTGTAATCAGTAGGTTGGGGGTTCGAGTCCTCTGGCCGGCACCATTTTTATGTTTCGGAGGGGTAGCGAAGTGGCTAAACGCGGCGGACTGTAAATCCGCTCCTTCGGGTTCGGCGGTTCGAATCCGTCCCCCTCCACCAACCTTATTTCGCAATAGCGAAAATAAGGCACCATTATTAATTACAAAATACAGTAACAAATTTTCATTATTGGACACTAGTGGAAATAAGAGTTGTATCATAAAAACATAAAAACAGGACAAGCTATAAGTAGTCCTTTTTATTTTTGAATTTTACATATTATTGGGCTATAGCCAAGTGGTAAGGCAACGGACTTTGACTCCGTCATTCGTAGGTTCGAATCCTGCTAGCCCAGCCAATTTTAGAGCCATTAGCTCAGTCGGTAGAGCATCTGACTTTTAATCAGAGGGTCGAAGGTTCGAGTCCTTCATGGCTCATACCTCTTAAGATAGTTATCTTAAGAGGTTTTTTATATTCAAAAAAAGACTATAATGATTATTTAAATCCTTATAGTCTTCTATGGCTATTTAAGAGGTATTTTAATTGGCTCAAGTTTAAATGGTGGCTTAGCGGATTCTAATTCAACTCCAGGCTCAGATGGATTTTGATTTTCCATTTCTTTGAAAACAGTCACAATTGGTGTGACAGTAATAGAAGTTGCATTTTCATCTATTCTGTTGTAATCACTCTTCCATGCTGTCCTCCTATGTTACCACCGTATAAACTACTACTTACAACCGTGTATTTATTACTTAGATTGTCTGTTATTTCAAAATCATAAAAGACAGTTATCCAATTCTCTTCTATCCATTCTTTTGCATGTATATTTGCTTTTCCAATAAAATAAATGCTAGTAGAAATTGGTGTGGTTGTGATATTTTTAAGTTTTACTTCGAACCCATCTCCCTTAGTTCCAACATTTTTGAACTGGTGTACTTCACTATCAACTCTATCCAAGGTAAATTCAAATGACCAATTACCTTTTGTTTCAATATTATTGTCAAATCGTGAATAGATCGAAGTTGCGTCCCAAGTAAAATCAATGGTATCAGGTCGATTACCGTTCAATATATTCAGCATGAATAAGCCAGCATACTTATGATCACCTAGTTTCTTTATTAACTGGTTTTCGCTTAGTAAACATCAAGTTCCTTAAACAGGTATGGTTCGCTATATATTAAGGGCTCCTCTCCTAAGTCGTGAGCACTATCAATTATATAGGCTATTGTAATGTTCTCCCCGTCATATACCGCATCAGTTAAAGTAATACGGACACCGTTACTTTCCTGTACTAAATCCAATTTAGTGGTGTAACGATCGTAATCGTTAAAAATATACTCTTTTACGTTATCTTCAAACAAATTGAAAATATTATGAAGTACTGGTAATTTTTCTGTCAAAGATGGGATTGAAAAACCGAGTGTAATAATAGTTGTAATAAAAAGAAGGGCTGCAACAGATCAGGTTTTAATTAAAGGAACTTTCTTATTGTTTTTTGTTTTGGTTGAGAGTATTCCTTTACGAATGGAGTCTCGGACTTCCTTTTTTGGCACTTCTATTTGCTCATATATTTCCTGCAAGAGTTTCTCTTTCATTATATCCGGCCCCCTTTCAATCCGATTCTTAATTGTTTTCCTCTATGAAGATAAGTTTTTACAGTATTCTCAGGTATGTCCATAATAGTAGCAATATCTTTAATTGGAAGGTCATGAAAATAAAATAGAATGATGGCATCTCGGTAGTTATCATTTAAGTTAGTAATGGCAATAAATAAATCGATTTGTTCAATATTGGACTTTTCATTTCTTGAAATAAACAGCTCTACATTTTCCAGTGGGCTCTCTCTCTTTTTCTTTTTTAAGAAATCATATGCTGAATTGATAAGAATTTTTGTTAACCAAGTGGAGAAGTATTTGTTTATCTTTAATGTACGAATTGCTATATAGGCTTTATAACTAGTTTCTTGGACGATGTCTAAAGCGTCCTCGCGGTTTCTTACGTATAAAAAGGCAGTACGATATAATTGATCGCTATATAACATAAGGAGTTCTTCAAAAGCATCAATCACCAGATTTTGCTTTTATGATTAGTTTTATATGTTGCATTGTCATCTTCCTTTCATCTAGCTATTAGATAGTCAAAAACCAGAAAAAGTTTCAAAAATATTTAAAAATTAAAGAAACTTGTTTCCTATAAAAGGAGCTAATAAAAGCACGAGACGGATAAAAGGATCTATAAACAGTCGACCAGCTTCTTATTTTCGCTCGCTCATTTTTTTATCTTTAAAGCTGAAAATGTCGAAAACAGAGGCCGTTAACTAAAAAGTAGCATAAAAATATTTTTGAAGTGTACTCAGCCAAATGTTATTATATTTGAACACAATGAATAGGACGTGAATCTGATGCAAATAAGTAATAAATAAAAAGACCATCATTATATTTTTAGATGACTGAAATAAAGGAATATGGAATAAAAAATATCAAGCTAAGTGAAACCTTTAATAGTAAAATGTGCTCTTTTGCCGAAATAGAAGAAATTTATCAAATGAAAATCACACTTTTGAATTGAGATTATTCGCACTATGGAATAAATTACCAAATGATCTAATTAATCATATCTTTTATTTGTAAAGATTCATTTTAAGATATTCATTTTCATATTAGAATGAATTTTCAAACGCATATATATACATTATTTTGTCGAGTTGAGTCAAAGGAATGTAAGCGTATAAAATAAGAGTAAGACAAGATGGGAGGGAAAAGCAGGTGCGAAAGTTATCTATTATCGGGATGCCGATGGATCTGGGGCAAATGAGGCGTGGTGTAGATATGGGACCAAGTGCCATTCGCTACGCGGGAGTAAATGAAAGGTTACAAATGTTATTTGATGAAGTGAATGATCTTGGTGATATTTCAATTGGGAGACCGGAGGTTCAGATTGATAAGGAGTCAAAGCTAAGAAATCTTGAATTGATTGCTGAGAAAACAGCCATCCTAGCAGACAAAGTAGATGAGGTCATTCAATCCGGTGCTTTTCCTTTAGTGTTGGGTGGCGATCATAGTATTGCCATAGGGACTCTAGCAGGTGTATCCCGGCACTATCAGAATTTGGGCGTGATTTGGTACGATGCTCACGGTGATTTAAATACGGCTGAAACATCACCGTCTGGTAACATTCATGGGATGCCCTTAGCGGTTAGTATTGGTTTAGGACATCCGATGTTAACGAAGATAGGTGGTTATCAACCAAAAGTAAAACCTGAAAATATCGTGATTATTGGTGCTCGTTCATTAGATGAGGGAGAGAGAGCGCTTATAAAAGAAAAAGGAATCAGAGTCTATACAATGCATGAAATTGATCGTTTAGGGATGACAAAGGTCATGGAAGAATCAATCGAATATTTACAGGAACGGACAGATGGGGTACATTTGTCACTGGATTTAGATGGATTAGATCCAACAGATGCGCCTGGAGTCGGAACTCCGGTAAATGGAGGGATAAGCTATCGTGAAAGCCATTTAGCGATGGAAATGTTAGCTGAATCGGAAATAATTACCTCGGCTGAATTTGTCGAAGTAAATCCGATCTTAGATGAGAAAAACAAAACAGCATCAGTGGCAGTGGCTTTAATGGGTTCCTTATTTGGCGAGAAATTATTATAATGAAGTTAGTAGAGACATGATTGATAGTAAGGGCTGCACCCCTAACGTTATATATGGGGGTGCAGTTTACTATTATTTAAGGGTTTCTTCGTATTTTTGATACTGATTTAACAAAACATCAAGTTCTTTGCTAAGCTTAAGTACTTCTTCATCTGTAAGTGAAGTCGAGGCGGCAATGGAGATCATTTGATTACGACACGATTCAATTTCCTGTAATAATTTTGTCCTCATAACACCATCCTTTAATTTCTTTATTCCCGATGTCCAAATTCTTAAACCATATATGTCTTTTTTTGTTAAAATAGAAGATATATAAATAATCATGGTTCCATTTGCTTACGAAATTTTGACACATTCGTTTAGAGTAGAGAAATAATAAATTGATCTCGTAAATAAATGAAACTTTTTCTGCTATCGATTCGTATATCGACTAGCCGCATAGAGCGGAGGTAAATAGAAAAATGGATGCAATAGTAAAAAAAAGAATTAAGCAAGTACTGAAAGGCGATCAAAATGCCTATGCGGAAATAGTTGAGATCTATAAAGATAAAGTATTTCAACTATGCTTTCGAATGCTGGGGAATCGCCATGAGGCAGAGGACATGGCACAGGAAGCATTTATCCGAGCATATGTAAACATCGCAAGCTTTAATATTGATTTAAAATTTTCAACGTGGCTATATCGAATTGCCACTAATCTATGTATTGACCGGATTAGAAAGAAGAAACCGGATTTTTACCTGGATGCGGAGGTCTCTGGCACAGATGGGTTAACGATGTACTCGCAAGTTCCTTCAGATTCAGCGTTACCAGAGGAAGAGGTCGAAAGTATTGAACTACATGAAACGATCCAGAGAGAGATCGCAAAATTACCTGAGAAGTATCGCTCTGTCATCGTTTTAAAGTATATCGAAGAACTTTCGTTAAACGAAATCAGTGAGATTCTGGATATGCCTTTAGGAACAGTGAAAACTCGCATTCATAGAGGGCGAGAAGCGTTGAGACACCAATTACGGAATGTTTAATGAGAGGTGAGAACAGTGAGTTGTTCTGAAAAATATGTTGCTTATATGCATGAATATTTAGATGAGGAGATCTCAATAGAGCATGAAAGGGAACTGAAAGAACATCTTTTAAAATGTCCTGAATGTCAAAAGCATTTTCATGAGCTAGAAAAATCCTTGGCGTTAGTAAAGAGTATTGCCCACGTGACAACACCGGATGACTTTACATTGAACGTGATGAATAGATTGCCGAAAGAAAAGAAAAAAGTAGGTTTCCAAAGATGGTTGAGGCATCATCCATTGCTAACGGCAGCCTCTTTATTTCTAGTTTTGATGGTGGGGAGTCTTTTTTCCTCATGGAACACAGGCCATGATTTGTCTGTATCAAAACAGCCAAACCTAATTGTTAAAAATGATACGGTTATTGTACCAGAAGGTGAAGTTGTCAAAGGGGATGTTGTTGTTCGAAACGGCAGCCTTAGAATTGACGGGCAAATTGATGGGAATGTAACGGTTATAAACGGAACGGTCATAAACGGGGATAAATATCTGGCTTCTGCTGGAGATGTAACCGGAGAGATTAAGGAAATCAATGCGATCTTCGAATGGGTATGGTATCATTTGAAGAATATGGCGAAAGAAGCGATTAACTTCTTCGAAGAGTCGGAACAGTCACAAGCTGTGACAGTTTCAGGCTATTGACAAATGCTTGCTTTCTTTGTTGCTTCGCCTTGTCCGGTGCTCATTACCTACTGTGGTAACTGGGCTCCTCCCAAGGCTTTGCTCCTCGAAAGCCAAACGATTTCAAAATAGCCTAAAGATAACTGTTATCAATTATTTATAACTTTGGCTACATTCTGGAGCAGTCACAAGGTGTGACTGTTTTTCTATGGTGAATAAAATTTAATGGATGAATATCTATTCAACTTTAAGATCCTTTTTATTTGAGCACTGAAGAGAGGAAGTTTTTTAACGAAAGAACTAGACCCTCCAGTATGGATGAAGGGTTCATTCTCGCAGATAACGTCACTTTTCAGTTTTTTCTGAAGGCACACTGCGCTTTTTTAAAAGATAAGAAAGTATAAAAATTTAAGGTCTACCGCAGTCATTAGGGCTGTGGTATTTTTTATTTATGGACAGAAATATTCTAAAAGAGATCTTTTTTGATCATCATCAACATTGGGAA
>NZ_JARGEJ010000103.1:0-6343 GCF_029211245.1 Robertmurraya sp. DFI.2.37
GTGAAAAATGCGGAGGAGAAATGTATCCCGAGTATTACAAAGGAGTACACGGTATAGAGTATAAAATTTCGGATATTCGCTAGACAAAAAGGGACCGGGCGGTTTTTGCCCGGTTTTTCTTATATTAAGGACTTTCACATGTGATTAAAATGGCGTTTCTTTGAAATATGGTATACTATAGGGTAAAATGAATCGAAATCAAAGCATGCTTGCTTTTAAATATATAATTGGAGGAAGTCCCATGTCGATTGGAAATTTCAATCTCTTTGATCTACTGATTAATGCCATTGACATTCTCCTAGTAACTTTCGTGATATACAAGCTCATCATGGTGATAAAAGGAACGAAAGCTGTTCAATTGTTAAAAGGGATTTTTGTTGTTTTGATTGTAACTTTGATCAGTGACAAATTCCATTTACAAACGCTTAATTGGATGATGGAGCAAGTACTCATATGGGGAGTCGTCGCTTTTGTGATTATATTCCAGCCAGAGTTAAGAAGGGCCTTAGAACAATTGGGAAGAGGCGGCTTTTTCTCGCGCTCTGGGCATCAGGAGGAAGATGAGCAAGAAAAAATGGTAGAAGCCATTGTGAAAGCAACAGATTATATGGCAAAACGACGGATTGGTGCTCTTATTTCCGTTGAGCGAGAGACGGGGTTAGCAGACTATATAGAAACTGGAATTCCACTGAATGCGAATATATCATCCGAGCTACTCATCAATATTTTTATCCCAAATACCCCATTGCATGATGGCGCAGTAATATTACAAAAAAATTCTGTTGCCGCAGCAGCATGTTATTTGCCCTTGTCGGAGAGCCCTTTTATTTCAAAGGAACTAGGGACAAGGCATCGGGCAGCATTAGGTATTAGTGAGGTTACAGATAGCTTAACGGTCATTGTTTCAGAGGAAACAGGCTCGATTTCATTAACGAAAAATGGTGAGCTGCATCGTGATCTGAAGCTGGATAAATTTAGAGAGTTAATAGGAGCGGAACTACTATCCGAGGTAAAAGCTAAACAGACTTCTTCAGGTCGCTGGAACTGGAGGGGGAAAGCGAATGGATAAATATATTAATAAGTTGATTGAAAATAAATGGTTTATTCGAGTGATAGCGCTAGTGTTGGCATTGTTACTTTTTGAAAATGTGAATGAGGAAAATAAATCAGTTGTCAATGTTCCTCAGGATCAAGAATCAGAGGTCATTGAAGCCGTACCAGTAACAAGCTATTATGATGCGGATAATCTGGTTGTAACAGGTGTGCCGGAAACTGTGAAGCTGACGTTATCAGGTCCTCGATCAAATCTCCAGCAGGCTCTAGCACAAAGAGGTTTTGAGGTATATGTTGATTTAACCGAAGCAGAAATTGGTACTCAAGAAGTACAAATTCAAATTCGGGACATATCAGAAAGGTTAAAGGTAAGCATTGATCCGGAGACCGTTACGGTTTCCGTTCAAGAAAAAGTATCGAAGGAATTTAGTGTCGAGGCAGAGTTCGATAGCAATATTTTAGCAGAAGGTTATGTTTCAGATGTTGCCGTAGTAGAGCCTAATAAAGTAACGGTAACAGGGGCAAAGGATGTCGTTGAGAGCATTACGTATGTGAAGGCGACATTAGATGTAAAAGGACCAATTAATGAAACGCTCAAAAGAGAAGCAAACATATTAGTCCTCGATCAGGCTTTAAATAAATTGGATGTTCTTGTTGAACCTAGCACGGTTCAAGTGACAATTCCGGTAAAAGCATCAACGAAGACAGTCCCGATCAACATTGTGCAATCGGGAAGATTGCCAGCGGGTGTCACGATTGAATCGATCAGATTGGAAAAAGATGAAGCGAAAATCATCGCCCCTGAGGATGTATTAGACAAAACCGATTCAGTCCGGGTAGAACTAGATGTAAGTGAAATTGAAAAGGATACTGAGCTGACCCTACCTGTCATTATCTCTGAAGGGGTTATTGCCGTTGACCCACAAGTCGTAAAAGTATCGATTCGGGCCAATAAAACAGAAGATCGAACGTTTTCTAATATTCCTATTGGTATAGAAGGACTATCAAATTCATATGAAGCTGTGTTTCGTGAACCAGCGAATGGCTCGACAAGCCTGACGCTATCAGGCAGCAGTGGAGACATCGCCTCCTTATCAGCATCAAGCTTTCGTCTTTTTATTGATGCATCAAATTTGGAACCAGGGGAGCATGAAGTCAAGATTCAGGTCGATGGACCGAACAATGTGGAATGGAAATTAGCGAGAGAGACTGTGAAAATATTAATAACTCAAGAAGATGAGTAGTGATTGAATAGGAAAAGGAGCGAGAATAGATGGGTAAATATTTCGGTACGGATGGAGTTCGCGGAGTTGCCAATAGCGAATTAACGCCAGAGCTTGCCTTTAAATTAGGCCGCCTTGGAGGATATGTTCTAACGAAGGATCAGCCTAGACCAAAAGTTTTAATTGGTCGCGATACACGCATTTCAGGTCATATGCTAGAGGGAGCGTTAGTTGCAGGGTTACTATCGATTGGTGCGGAGGTCATGCGCTTAGGTGTTATTTCCACCCCAGGGGTCGCCTATTTAACAAAAGTACTCGGCGCGCAAGCTGGAGTCATGATTTCAGCGTCGCATAATCCTGTTGCTGACAATGGGATCAAATTTTTTGGTTCAGATGGTTTTAAGCTTTCGGATGAACAAGAGCAGGAAATTGAGCAATTATTGGACATGGCAGAGGATGAGTTACCAAGGCCGGTCGGTGAAAATCTTGGACAAGTGAATGATTATTTTGAAGGTGGTCAAAAGTACCTGCAATTCTTAAAGCAAACGGTGGACGAGGACTTTTCCGGCATACATATTGCTTTGGATTGTGCTCATGGTGCGACATCTTCATTGGCAGCACACTTATTCGCTGATCTTGAAGCGGATTTATCGACAATGGGGGCTTCTCCTAATGGTCTTAATATTAATGCTGGGGTTGGTTCTACTCATCCAGAAGCATTGGCGGCCTTCTTAAAAGAAAAAGAAGCAGATGTCGGTCTTGCTTTTGATGGAGATGGCGATCGCCTCATTGCCATTGATGAGAATGGAGACATCGTTGACGGTGATCAAATCATGTTCATATGTGCGAAATATATGCATGCCAATGGACGCTTAAAGCATAACACTGTTGTTTCTACCGTGATGAGCAATCTTGGCTTTTATAAAGGCCTTGAAGCAAATGAAATCAAGAGCGTACAAACAGCAGTTGGCGACCGTTATGTGGTTGAAGAAATGAAGAAAAACGGCTTTAATTTGGGGGGCGAGCAGTCCGGCCATATTATTTTCTTAGAATACAATACGACAGGTGATGGTCTGTTGACAGGGCTGCAGCTCGTCAATATTATGAAAATGACAAAAAAGAAGTTATCAGAGCTTGCCGCTGAAATGGAAAAATTCCCGCAAAAGCTTGTCAATATTCGTGTTACAGATAAACATCATGTCACCGATAACGAAAAAGTAAAAGCGATTATTGCAGAAGTAGAAGCTGAGATGAATGGCAATGGTCGTATTTTAGTTCGTCCGTCCGGAACGGAGCCATTGGTTCGTGTTATGGCAGAGGCGCCGACAGAAGAGCAGTGTCAATCATACGTAGAACGTATTGCTGAGGTTGTTAAAGAGGAAATGGGACTTCAAGAATAAAGAGAGAGCTCCTATTAAGGATAAGAACATACTGCAGAAATTTTTATTTTGAACTCTAATATTTAGTGTTATACGTCTAGCGCAAGTAGCCTTTCGCCTATATAACTTTAGGTTCTCCTACGATAGATTAATTTCGATTCGCTATCGCTTATCGATTTTCGTTATCGAAAGACCAGACCCTTCCAGTTTGTGTGGCGATGTTCAAGGCACTTGCGCATTTGTTTTGCATAAGGGACTTTTGACAGCCCTTATGCATATTTTATGATTAGAGAGCTTTTTGCCATCCAGTTATTAGTTGACGTGAATAGAATTCTAGGTTATGATGAACCTGTTTTTGTAAGAAATTCTTTTTTCTTGTAACCTTTCACCATCTTGGTTCGTCTATTGTATTTGTAACAAGAATTTTTTTTGCAAAAGCTTTACTCAAAATAGAAAGGTGGGCAGAAGGCATTGATTTTTTAAAGCGCCTGAACTAATTACTGGAGCGAAGGAGTAGTTAGTTGACGAGGAGGAGGTTTATCGAATGTTCGGCGGATACCTCCCGGTTGTAGATGCCAACCGTCATTTCTTCTTTAAAACATCAAGGCGACTTGGTGGACAAAGAGAAGAAAAGCTGCATCACATCATAAGATTTTAAAATACAGAGATAAGGGGGCAAGTGCCCCTTATATGTAAAGGATTCTTGCCCCCTTGTTTGGGAGGAAGAATAAATATGTGCGGAATCGTTGGTTATATTGGAAATAATGATGCAAAAGAAATTTTAATTAAAGGCTTAGAAAAGTTAGAGTATAGAGGCTATGACTCAGCAGGAATCGCTGTAATGAATGCAGAAGGCGTACATGTTTTTAAGGAGAAAGGCAGAATAGCCGATTTGCGCAATATTGTTGATACGAAAGTGGCAGCGAGTATGGGGATCGGTCATACCCGTTGGGCGACACATGGTGTTCCAAGTGTGGTTAATGCTCATCCACATCAGAGTACAACAGAACGATTTACCCTTGTTCACAACGGTGTTATCGAGAACTACGAGCTTTTAAAAGAAGAATTTTTAATGGATACAGCTTTAAAAAGTGATACGGACACGGAAGTAGTTGTTCAGTTGATCGAAATCTTTATAAAAGAAGGGCTTACTGTGGAAGAAGCATTTCGCAAAACGCTAAAGCTTGTAAAAGGTTCTTATGCGTTGGCTCTTTTAGATTCTGACAATCCGCATACGATTTTTGTTGCCAAAAATAAAAGCCCGTTATTAGTTGGTCTTGGTGATGGTTTTAATGTTGTGGCAAGTGATGCGATGGCGATGCTGCAAGTGACCAATCAATTTGTTGAATTAATGGATAAAGAAATGGTGATCGTGAAGCAGAACGAAGTCACGATCCAAACGCTAGACGGTGAGGTAATGAGCCGTGCTCCATTTACAGCAAAGCTTGATGCAAGTGACATTGAAAAGGGTACGTACCCTCACTACATGCTAAAAGAAATCGATGAGCAACCATTAGTGATTCGCAAAATTGTTCAAGAGTATCGTGCTGAAGATGGATCTTTACACATTGACGATGAAATTGTTGCTGCCATGAAAGAGTCAGATCGAGTATATATTGTCGCAGCAGGTACTTCCTATCATGCTGGATTGGTTGGAAAACAACTGATTGAAAAGATGGCGAAAATTCCAGTCGAAGTGCATATTGCAAGTGAGTTCGGCTACAATATGCCATTGCTATCTGAAAAGCCATTGTTCATTTTCATTTCGCAAAGTGGAGAAACAGCAGACAGCCGTGCCGTACTTGTTAATGTAAAAGCACAGGGCTACAAAGCATTAACGATCACAAACGTACCAGGCTCTACTTTATCACGTGAAGCAGATTATACACTGCTTTTACATGCAGGTCCTGAAATTGCTGTTGCCTCGACGAAAGCTTATACAGCTCAAATTGCTGTTCTTTCCATTTTAGCGGCTGTAACCGCAAAAAGCCGTGGACATGAAATTGATTTCGACCTAGCAAAAGAGCTTGGGATCATTGCTAATGCGATGGAAGTCCTTTGTGATGAGAAGGATGACTTCGAGCAAATCGCCCGTGATTTCTTAGCTGATACACGCAACGCTTTCTTCATCGGCCGCGGTATTGACTATTATGTAGGTTTAGAAGGCTCTCTGAAACTGAAGGAAATCTCTTATATCCAAGCAGAAGGCTTCGCAGGTGGAGAATTAAAGCACGGAACGATTGCTTTAATCGAAGACGGTACACCAATCATTGCCTTAGCTACCCAAGAAATTGTCAACTTAAGCATCCGTGGGAACGTAAAAGAGGTCGTTGCCCGTGGAGCAAACCCATGCATCATTTCCATGAAAGGCTTGGAAATGAACGGAGACACATTCGTTCTCCCAGAAGTGCATGAACTATTAACACCTCTTATCTCTGTCGTACCATTACAACTAATCTCCTACTACGCAGCGCTGCACCGCGGCTGCGACGTAGATAAGCCGCGTAACCTTGCAAAGAGCGTTACGGTGGAGTAGGGAGATTGAGGTTTAAGTAAGTTTTTGTCTCCCTGCAACTCCCGCTTACAATCTGTAACTAAGTCTTACAATCTGTAAGTCAGTTTTACAAAGCAGGATGGATGACGACAACGATATGTATGTAAATTTTACTCTACCGAACCAGAATCGGG
>NZ_JARGEJ010000104.1:0-6280 GCF_029211245.1 Robertmurraya sp. DFI.2.37
TGGTTTACTATAACAACTATCGATATCAGTGGGACTTAAAAAAGATGACCCCTATTCAATATAGGAATCATCTTCTAGTTGCTTAATCTCTTTTTTTATTGTGTCCTTGACATAGGTGCCAGTTTATGTTTTGCCACCCATTAGAGTCTGCAACCAATAAAACTTTCGAACAAATGAAAAGCATGAGACGCAAATTACGACAATCTAAACTGCGCCTTCAAGAGCTTGAGAAAATAAAAGAAAAGTACGATGAACTGGAACTCCATCGCAGCTATTTATCAAATGTTGGCCAACTTGCAGCGGGCATTGCTCATGAAATTCGGAACCCATTAACGACCATTAAAGGGTTTATACAACTAATGAAGCCATATTTAATTGAGCTTGATAAAGAACAATATGCAAGTATTGCTTTGGATGAAATTGAGCGAGCAAATAAATTGCTTTATCAATTTTTGAATGCAGCAAAGCCACAAATAAATGAACGGAAAGAAGTATTAATTAATCATTTAATTGAAGATATTGCGCTTCTTTATGAAGGGGAAGCACACTTAAGAAATATCGTCTTGGAAACGAGCTTGCAGTCCAATATTCCCTCTATTTTCGTTGAGGAAAATCAATTGAAACAAGTGTTGGTAAATATGATAAAAAATGCGGTTGAGGCGATTCATTCAAGTGAGCAAAACGAGGGAAAAATACGGTTGTCTAGCGAGAGAATAGATGATGATATCATCATTAGCATTGAAGATAACGGGTGTGGATTAAGTGAAGATTCGCTTAACAGGCTTTTCACCCCTTTTTATTCGACAAAATTATCTGGGACAGGGTTAGGCTTGGCGATTTGTAAACAAATTATTACTGACCACGGAGGTAATATTGAAATTTCAAGCTTTCTTAATGAAGGTACAACTTTTCGCATCCGATTACCTCTGCAACCAAAGCTCCAGCTTCATGCTTAACATATAATAATTCAATAAATTGACATAATAAGGATCCTGAATATGCTTCCTTCTACTTTACAATAAAAGAAAAGTAGAAGGTGATTTAAATGAAGGAGCCTAGTTCATTCGTTAAAGACTATATTTATTTAACAGATATATCCGCTTTAGAAGACGATTCAGACTTTTATGTGGAACTGTATCCTTATCATCCTGATTTACAATGTAGTGGCTCTCCTATTAAAGTTCTTCATAATTTTGATGAACTCATTGATTTTCTGGAGAATATGTAAAACCGTAGGCATCACTATTTTCAGCGATCTCCTGTTGATTTTTGTAAGCATCGTCCCGCTGTGTATTACATTCTAACGAAAAAATATCGCAAAGAAGCAGACTTGGCTACATCTGCTTCTTTATGAGATCCGTTAGTTTGTTTTCTTTTTGGAGAATGATTTTTTCTTGCTCTCCTAATATATCAAAATGAGAATACCCATCTTCTCGAACGTGAATCCACTCTTTTTTTAGCCCGTAGGTTTGTCCCCATTCCGCTAATTTCTGTAAATCACGACAACCTACTTTTGTTACTGTTTTACATCCAGGAAATCTGTCGTCGAGCCAATAGTGAGAGAGAAAGGCGATTTCTCCATCTTCAATAGCTTGTTTCCAAGCACGTAGGTCTTCTTTTTTGATTCCAAATGCCATAGACGCGCACTCCTTTAAGAACATTAATGCGGAAAACAACCTTTTTCGCGATTAAACCACTTCTTTTTTCTTGGCTTTTTCATAGGCGCTATGCCAATCTGGATATTTTCTTTTTATTGAAATAGGTCGAAAGTTTTCCTTTTTGACACACACATGCGTCGATTGCCCAATTACAGCAAGTTCCCCTTTACCTGTGTAGATTTCATAGCCATAAATTACTTTTAATCCATCATACGCCTCGATCCAAGTATCGATTTTCGCCGTTTCTCCATATCGCAGCGGCTTTTTATAAGAGACTTGTATATCAAGAACAGGTGAGATGATCCCTTCTTTTTCTAGTTCTGCATAATTAAAACCTAATTGTTTAATTAATGCTGTACGCCCAACTTCCATCCAAACAAGGTAATTGGCGTGATAAACGACTCCCATTTGATCGGTTTCTGCATAGCGCACTTCAATTTCTTTTGTAGCCACTTCCATTATGAATCTCCTCTTCTCAGTTTAGTTAATGAGCTTTCGATATCACTCTTTTGAACAAGAGTCGCTTCATTGATGACACTTGTTATGTTCTCATATTCCATCAGTCGTGAAGCCTGTGCTTGAATGGCTTCATCCATTAAGTTTGTTGCAAATCTGCCATTTCCATTTATATCAATGTGGCTGAGTTCCTTTTGTAAATACTCTTTCGCTTCAGTTGAAAGCTCGTATTGATAATTTGAGCCGTAATGCTCCATGATTTCTATCAGCTCTTCGTTCGTATAGTCATGAAAATGAAAGAATTTCTTAAAACGTGATCGTAGACCAGGATTACTTTCTAATAATTGTTCCATTTCATGAGGATAACCTGCAAGAATGATGACTAGATTTTCATTATGCTTCGTCATTTCATCAACAAGTGTATCAATCACTTCTTTACCGAAATCCCCTGATGTTTGACTTAAAAGGGAATACGCTTCATCAATGAAGAGTACACCGCCCAGAGCTTCGCGAATCTTCTTTTTTGTTTTAATTGCCGTTTGCCCGACATAGCCTGCTACAAAATCAGCTCTACTTGTGACAAGTAGATGGCCTCTCTTCAAAATGCCACATTCCTTTAAAGCCTGTGCATAAATTTTGGCAACAGTTGTTTTTCCAGTTCCTGGATTTCCCATGAATACAGAATGAAGCTGTAAAGGAAGAACGGGCAGGCCGTGTTCCCTTCTAGCCTGTTGAATCTTAACAAAGGAGATTAGTTTTCTCACTTCTTCCTTTACTTCATCAAGTCCAATTAGTTGTTCTAATGAAAGCTTTGATGTCGCCGTCTTTTCCGTTTCTTCTGTCACGAAATCATCTTTGTCTAAAAGCGTGTAATCGAAAATGGTTTGCTGTTCCCCAGCTTTTGCTCCTTTATGAAAAATAGCATCAAGGATTAAATTGTGAACCGTTCTAGCGTTGCCAAATGTTTCGTCTACACGCTCTTTCTCCAGGCGTTTTCTTAGTTGCACTTTTGCTTCATCCGTTAAAACATAATCATTCTCTTGTGCGAACTTCTCTGCGATTACTATTAATTCATCCTCGCTGTAATCTTCCAAATGAATCAAGTTTGATCTTGGGAAGCGGCTGCGTAGTCCTGGATTAGCATCTAGAAATTGACTCATTTCCTCTGGATATCCGGCCATTACGACCGCGAACCTTCCGCCAAATTCTTTCCCTGTCATTAATGAAACGAGCGTGTCAATCGCAGTCTGACCGTAGTCATTGCCCGTTTGACCTTCCCTTTTTAAGCTGTAAGCTTCATCGATAAAAAGAATTCCTCCCAATGCTTTCTCCACGACTTTCCTTACATTTTCTTCTGTCTGTCCAACATATGCTCCAACTAATTGAGAACGATCAACTTCTATCACATCTTTTCGTGGCAAGACGCCAAGTTCGTGGTAAATATTTGCGAGGAGCCGTACTAATGTTGTTTTCCCGGTTCCAGGATTCCCGGTAACGACCATATTTAAGCTAATTTCATCTTTTGTTTGAAAACCGATATCTTTCCGAGCCTTTTGATATTTAAGAAATTGATAGAGTGCCTTAACCCTTTTTTTTACAAGATCCAAGCCAATCATTGAATCCAATTCATTGAGTGCACTACGAGCTTCACGAATTTCCTTTTCTTGAAATTGTTCGCTCCATTCATCCTTGATTCTCTCGATATTTTCAAGATGTGCTTTCATATCATAAAAGTAGCTTGTATTATAGAAAGAACCTGAAATCGTTTGTTCAAATTCCTCTGCCGCTTTTCTTACACCTACAACTGCTTCAATAGCTTTTTCAAGAAGGTCGATTAGTAGTTCATATTTATGTAAGAGTTCTATGTCTTTTAAATCCTTGACATTTTTCGCTGCTTCTTCGAGATCTTCAAGATGCTCTTCATTTTCCTGTAAAAATAACTTACATAAAACAATAATTTGCTCTGCGGTTTTCTTTTTTTGTTGGCGATTATCCGTTTCGCGAATAGTTGGAAATTGTAGATTTGTTAAAACATCTTTTTTTCCTTCCCATTGAAACTGAGCGAGAAACCGTTTCGCTTCTTCGTTTTTAGGATTTAAGCTCTGCGCTCTTTCCATCCAAGCGCGTACTACGGAATCATGGGCATTGATTTTTTTGATTCTTGAGGTTGCTGCTAATGACAAAAGGGTTGATAACAGTTCTTTATCTTTTTCCTCATCCAAAGTTCTTATCTGTTCGATTAATTGAATCTCATTCTCTATGTGCCCCTCCTCAATGATTTCCTGTTTCCATTTTGAAAGGAGCTTCGTTATATGTTCTCTCTGTTCATCTTGTTGATTTAACATGAATATCACTTCTTTTCTAACCTATATAATCTTTATCTTATCAAATTTTTACTTTTTCACAAAAAAAATCGACCTGATTCATGATCAGGTCACAAAAATGGAATTATTTTTGATGATTTTGTGCATCGTACTCATCTTTTATTTCTTCACGCATCGAATTAATACTTTCGCGCCTTTTTTCATTTTTGGCAGCAATCTGTGCCCGATCCTTTTCATTGGAAAAATCCATCGCAGCCTCGGCTTCTTCCATATTTTCAATTGTGTTATGAACCATTTCTTGAAGTTTTTCGACATTATCACTACGGTCATCTGGATTTGGTCTATTATGAGCCAATTACTATTCCTCCTATCATAAGTTTTGTACAAGATTAGTTTGCAACTTTCTTTTGAAAATATATCACCATATTTTGTCACCGTATAAATAAAAAACTCGCCTTTGGCGAGTTTCATATCGATCTATTCACCTTTTGTTTGGATGACTTGGGCATGCTGACCAGATTTGTCTTGCATTTTTTTGCCTTTGTTTCCTCCAAACCCACGTGGTTGGGTACCAATATGATTTGGTACATAGTGTTCTGAATTTCGTTTATGTGTTTTGTGCTTGCTCATCATGATCCCTCCTATTTATTATTATCAGCATGGAGAAGGAAATCATAATTGGCAAGTTCTATAAGTTTTTATCTTGCTTGTCCTAAACGCTTCTTTTCCAGTCTTTGCTCAATTTTTTCAAGAGCTTCTTGATCCTGTAAAAGTTGCCGTTTATTTTCTAAGACAAGTTCTGAAAAAGAGCGCTTTCTTGGTTTTCTCATTTAAATCACCCTCCTTACCACTATTGTAACAGTCATTATCTCCATTAAATATTAAAATTATTACAACTTTTTGAAAATTTATTATGCTACATTGCTCCATTAGCCACTATATGCAAAACCCTCTTAAAAGTTAATAAACCTTAGTATAAAATAACTAAGGCTACAATTCTTGTGTTAGTTCTCTCATTTTATCAATTGACATAGCACCGATGAATTTATTTTGAATAGTACCACTCTCGTCAATAAAAAATGTTGTTGGGATTGTTAAGATGCGATATTGTTTCATTACTTTTTCATCATTGTCAAGCAAAATTGGAAAGTTAATTTTCATTTCCTTTACAAAACCAGCTACATCGTAATCCGTGTCGATATTGACAGCAAGAATTTTTATTTGATTGCCTTCTTCAGTATAAAATTTTTGCATGTCGGGCATTTCAGCTTTGCAAGGCGGACACCATGTTGTCCAAAAGTTCACCATGATTTTTTTTCCTTTAAGATCAGACAAGCGAATCATTTGGCCATCTAATGTAGGCAATTCAAAGTCCGGTGCTTTTGAACCGACTTCTGGTCCTTGGTCGAGACTGACTGGAATCGCAGCAGCATCACTTTTGTTTTCAGTTTCAGGCTCCTTTATTCCATAGCTGATCCCAATTGCTAACAAAACGAGAAAAGTTAAACTTGCTGTTACTCTCTTGAACATGTAATACCACCTCTCTCTTATGACAATCTATCGTTAGTATATCCTTTCTTAAAAGAAAAAAAAGAAGCATATTATTAGGATTTTGTGACATAATAAGAAAAGTTTTATCCATGTCTAGACAACATTAGTTAAGTTGGATTTCTCTCTTTAAAAAAATAAAAAAAGCTGATATCAAAAAGTCGTTAATGGTGGTGACCCCACAAAGTTAGAGTTTTTATTAAGCAGCTGATTGGCTGGTTTGAGTTCGGTATTGTATTGGACTTAAACCAGCTAATTTTACTTTTATACGCTTATTATTGTAGTAATCTATGT
>NZ_JARGEJ010000105.1:0-4874 GCF_029211245.1 Robertmurraya sp. DFI.2.37
GGTTTACTATAACAACTATCGATATCAGTGGGACTTAAAAAAGATGACCCCTATTCAATATAGGAATCATCTTCTAGTTGCTTAATCTCTTTTTTTATTGTGTCCTTGACATAGGTGCCAGTTTATTTTCTCCTCTTCCTTTTTTATTATCAAATTAATAACCAACCTCAACGGAAGCGATAACTATGTACATTAAATCATTTTTATCGCCCTTTTCTTCAAGAACAATTCCACTAGTAGTAAGCATGCCACCATCCATAATTTCTACTGTGACTTGTCCGTATGGTAATGTAGCTTTCACTTCCTCAATATTGAGCTTGTCTTTATCGCATGGGACAGCTAGCTTCACATTCACTTTCATATTATCGAGACTGTTATCTGGCAAAACTGAGCGAATTCCTGGCATCGAGTTAAAATGAATCGCATTTTTTATTGCCCGTACAGCTGCTGTCGTAATATCCTGACCATGGACATCAATTCCCATGCCAGTTTCTATAAACATTAATCTTTCCATATATCCTCTTCCCTTCCTTTGCTTTCAGTATTATATTACCTCTTTTTAAAGGCAGTTGTTAAATAAAAGGTTAAAAAAGTATAGGAAGTAATCAAAATATTACTATTTGTTAGCGCTTTCATAAATGGGTTATAGGGATATAATCTAGTTGTAATTAAAAAAGGCTTTGTTAAATCATAGTAGTGATGTTTCGCTCATTCGATACCCTGATTTCACAAAGAATGAACCAATAACGAAGCCAAATAAAAATTGGTCAATGAAAGGAGTTTTATGATGAAGGGGTTTAAAGTCATTTCTTTCTTATTTGTTGCGTTTTTTGTTGTTGCTTTTTTAGCTGCATGTAACAGCAGTAGCACTGGTGGTAGCAGTAAAGGTGTAAGCGTGGGGATTGTTTTGCCAACAAAGGATGAACCGAGATGGGTTCAAGATGAACAACGTTTCAAGGATGCTCTAGCTGATTCTGAGTATACAACGGAGATTTTGTTTAGCCAAGGTTCTTCTGCTAAGGAAAAAGAAAATGTTGAAACTTTATTAAATAAAGGGATTGATGTGTTAATTATTAGCCCGCATGATGGCGAAGCAGCAGGGGCTGCGGTTGAAGCGGCGAAAAAAGATGGTGTAACGGTAATTGCCTATGACCGTTTAATTACGAATACAGATGCAGTTGATTATTATGTAACGTTCGATAGTATTGCTGTTGGTGCCGCCCAAGCCCAGTATTTAGTCGACAATACAAATGGTTCGGGTGTACCTCTCTATTTATATGCCGGTGCAGCCTCGGATAATAATGCGTTTCTATTTTTTGAGGGGGCATGGAGTGTTCTTCAGCCGAAAATTGCTGATGGAACATTTAAAATTGCCAACTCAAGTGAAGCGATTGCTTTGCAAGATAAACCTGAGCTTACTCGTGATGAGATGAGTAAAATTCTCGGTCAGGTCACGACTAACTGGGACCCTAATGAAGCGATAAATAAAGCACAGACACATCTTACTGCAGCGGGGGCTGATATGAAAGGGGATGTTGCCATTCTTGCACCAAATGATGGCACTTCTCGTTCCATTGCTGATACTTTTGCAGCAGATTCAGAGATTTCAAGCTATATCATTACTGGTCAGGATGCTGAGAAGGCTTCGATTCAATATATTATTGACGGAAAGCAGTCGATGACAGTATTTAAAGATGTTCGAACTTTAGTCACGGATGCAATGGGAATGGCAGTGGATATTCTCGATGGAAAAACGCCTGAGACAACTGGTACCTATGATAATGGTGAAATTGAAGTAAAAGCGAAACAAACAGATGTAATCGTTGTCGATCAAGCAAATGTAAAAGAGGAATTAATAGATTCCGAGTATTATGAAGCAAGTGAATTTACAGGTTTATAAGCTCGACCATAAATGTTGCTTGAGGAATAGTGATAGATTCGTCTATCACTATTCCCATTTCCAAGATTGTGATTGATTGGGGGGACCTAAGGTTGCAGAACTATATTTTAGAAATGAACCAGATCTCCAAGGAGTTTAGTGGAGTTAAGGCACTTAGTGATGTCAATTTTAAAGTGGAGAAGGGAGAGATTCACTGTTTAATTGGCGAGAATGGTGCGGGCAAATCAACCTTAATGAAAGTGCTTAGCGGCGTTCATCCATACGGGACATATAGTGGTGATATTGTATTTGAAGGACAAATTCAAACATTTAATAAAATCAGTGATAGTGTGAAAGCAGGTATCGCGATTATCTATCAGGAATTAGCGTTGTTTCCAGATCTCACGGTCTATGAGAATATTTTCGCTGGTAATGAAGTCAAGCGCGGCGGAGTTATTGATTGGAATCAAACGATCGTCCAAGCGAAGGAAATGTTAAATAAGGTTAAGTTGGATGTCAATCCAGACACGCTTGTAAAGGATTTAGGGGTGGGCAAAAGGCAGCTAATTGAGATTGCTAAAGCGTTAAGTAAAAATGTTAAGCTTCTTATTTTAGATGAACCGACAGCAGCGTTAAATGAAGATGATAGTGAAAATCTATTGAATTTGTTGCAGCAATTAAAATCACAAGGAATTACCTGCATTATGATTTCCCACAAATTGAAGGAAGTTATCCATATTGCCGATAGAGCAACAGTCCTTCGCGATGGGCAAACCATTTGTACTTTAGATAGTGCAAAAGATGAAATTACTGAGGCTGTGATTATTAAAAATATGGTTGGTCGGGAGATAAATGATATTTATCCTAAAAGACCGGAGCAAAAAAAAGGCAAGAAAATTTTAGAATTGCATAATTGGTCCGCGTATGATCCGCAGCTAGGTCGAGATATTGTTAAAAATATCAACATGCATGTTGATGAAGGTGAAATAGTTGGTATTTCAGGATTAATGGGGTCAGGCAGAACAGAACTTGCCTTAAGCATTTTTGGAAATGCCAAGGGGTATAAGCTTCAGGGGGAGTTAATTTTTAATGGCACCCATCGCGAATTCAAACATCCAAGTGAAGCGATCAAGGCGGGGATTGCCTATGTAACCGAAGATCGAAAGGGGGATGGGCTTTTCTTAAGCCAAGATATTAAAAATAATATTTCCGCTTCTAATTTAAAAGCGATTTCGCAAAATGGTTTAATTAACGATAATGAAGAAATAAAAATTGCTGATGAATACAGAAAATCATTATATATTAAGGCATCCTCTGTTGAACAAAGTGTTGGGAATTTAAGTGGAGGTAATCAACAAAAAGTTTCTCTAGGAAAATGGTTATTTGTAAGTCCCAAGCTTTTAATACTGGATGAACCAACACGTGGGATTGATGTTGGAGCAAAATTTGAAATTTACTCCGTAATGAACAAATTAATAAGTGAGGGAATGAGTATTATTATGATTTCCTCAGAATTGGGCGAAGTGTTAGGGATGAGTGACAGAATATACGTTATGGCCCAGGCAGAAATAAAAGGGGAGCTTGCAAGTGAGGAAGCTACACAAGAAAAGATCATGCAGCTCGCTACGCAATAGGAGGAATCAGTACGATGAATACGATTAATGAAGCAAAAAACTTGATTAAGGATAATATTCGCGATTACGGAATGTACATTGCCCTGGTTGTGATTATCCTTACTTTTACGATCATGACAAATGGTTTGTTTATTTCTTCCCGAAACATTAGTAATCTTCTTGATTCTGCCGGATATATTGCTGTTTTAGCTGTAGGTATGACGCTTGTGATTGTCATTCGCCACATTGATTTATCAGTGGGCTACGCTGCTGGATTTCTAGGGGCAATTGCTGCTATCTTGCTTACGCAAGCAGGAGTTTCCGTTTTTGTTACGATCCCCATTATTCTCGCGTTAGGAATTGTGATTGGTTTATTCAATGGCTTACTAGTGGCCAGTATTGGAATTCCGGCATTTGTCGCAACTTTGGCGGGGATGCTGATTTTTAGAGGCGCCTTGCTTCAGGTGACAGAAAAAACAGGAACGATTATCATCCAGGATGATAAATTTAATGCAATTGGCAATGGCTATATTCCTTCACTCTTTCAAATAAACGGCTTGCATTTTCTCTCTTTAATTGTGGGCTTGCTTGGGATTATTATCTATATTTATAGTGAAATTTCCAATCGCAAAAATAAAATTAAATATCAATTTGAAGTCGTCTCAAAAAATATATTTATATTAAAATTGCTCTTTATGTCAGCCATTATTGCCTATATCACGTGGATTTTAGCAGGTTATAATGGTTTTTCATGGACGATCATTATTATGTTATTAGTCGTCATCGTGTATCATTTTCTTTCGACAAAGACCGTACTCGGAAGGCATATTTATGCAGTTGGAAGCAATCCAGAAGCGGTCCATTTAAGTGGAATTAACGTAAAGAAAATCACTTATATTGTCTTTGGTTCCATGGGAATGCTTGCAGCGCTGTCAGGAATTCTTTTTACTTCGCGTTTGCAGTCAGCTACAACTACGGCTGGAACCTTATTTGAACTTGACGCTATCGCTGCTGCGTATGTAGGTGGTGTCTCATCAGCGGGAGGCGTCGGCAAAGTGACAGGAGCGATCATCGGGGCGATTGTGATGGCCTCTCTTACGAATGGGATGAATCTGCTCGGTGTTGGTATTTCCTATCAATATATGATTAGGGGCGGAGTATTGGCAGGAGCGGTAATATTTGATGTGATGACGAGGAAAAAGAGATAGAAGCGCGCTGGGAACGCTCTTGGCGAGTAGAAAAGAGTATCCAAGAGTAAACTGGCACCTATGTCAAGGACACAATAAAAAAAGAGATTAAGCAACTAGAAGATGATTCCTATATTGAATAGGGGTCATCTTTTTTAAGTCCCACTGATATCGATAGTTGTTATAGTAAACCAT